>CALXMJ010000364.1 GCA_944389445.1 uncultured Victivallales bacterium
GGAAAATCCGTAGTAAAGCATTTTTTTCCGTTTCAGATGAAACTTCTTTTCCAGTGTTCCAATTGCAGAAAAGAGGGCGCGGCCGGACCATTTTTCCGGTTCCCAGTATGTGTCATTGACGAAAGACGGAGAAACAAGAATCAGATTATATTGATCGGCAAGTTGATCGAAATGGTATTCGGAGAGGGTTCTGTTTCCCGGCCAGTTACGTCCGCCGAACAGAACCATAATTCTGGATTCCCTGTTCCATGAGGCAGGAAGTCTGTAATGAATTTTCAGAAGCCGGTTTTCCGGTGCAGAGGTTGGAACTGTCAAAACATCCGCCCGGAGAAAAAGGGGGAACAAAAAGAGGGAAAGAATCAGAAACGTCATTATGCGAAGGATTGTTTTTGATTTGTGATCATGGCATTTTATCTCCGCACCATGCGCGGGCAATGGCTTCGGAGGAAAAGTAGACGCGGTCTTCGGGAAGAATGTTCAACGCTTCGGGAGTTCCAGCTTTGTAGATAACATGATCCTGATCGTCGCCAACATACAAGATCTGACGTTCTTTGGACTCTGTGGAACGGGCAAAACGGTTCAAGTCCTCCGGATAAAGCCGATGATAATACTCCAGAAATGACCGAGCAAGTTTCAGGGAGTCCGGCGGAACATCGTGAGGATGGTTCGGATAGGATTTCCAGATAATATTCACCCCTTTCTTTCTGGCCTCCTCGACAAAGCGACGGGAGATGATATATCGCTGGAGATCAGCATCACCGCAGGTTACAAGGCCAGCAACATTTCGCATTCTGACATTCGGTTCATGAAATACGCCGCTGGCGTGTGAGACCCATGCGCGGGTGTTCCACGGACGCCATGCGGGAAAGAGGTTCGAGCACTGTGCACCTCCCGAGTAGCCGTAGTACAAGAGTTTTGTGTCACAGATCCGGTACTCTTTTTTGATCTGTTTCAGAGCGGAGAAAAGGGCGCGCCCGGACCATTTTTCCGGATACCAGTATTCATCGTTCCGGAATCCGGGAGAGACCAGGAAAATTCCATTTTTATCGGCCCATTCGCCCCAGCCAAGTCGCCCGCCGGCTTCTCCTTTTCCGGTGTTATTGCGTCCGCCGAAGATGATGAGAACTCGATAAAGCATCCTGCTTTCCGGATCGTAATTTTTTGGCACCCGGTAATAGACCGTTACACGAGCATTTTCTTTTGCTCTGGTTTTCACAAAAACGGATTTCAGCTGAGCCTGTGTCTGCAGAGGGAGAAGCAGGAACAGAAGCAGAGGGAACAGCAGTCTTGTTTGCCATTTCATTGATTTCTCCTGAGATGTTTATGCGATAAAATAGAACCATGTTTCAGAAATTTCAAACTAAAACAAGCTTTATTTTTTATATTTTTATAAAAGTAAACTTTTAAACTTGACAAAAACTATATTTTATAGTATATATTATAAAAAAACATAAAATAACATATTTGGAGAAACAAGGATGAACGGGTTTTGCAGAGTCTCTCTTTTGAGTGTGTTTTTTATTCTGGGTATTGTTTTTGGGGAAGAGAGAATTGATTTTGACCGCTCTCCGATTGCGGCGGGCAAAGCAGCTCTGACGGAGAATGGGTTCTATGCAGGCAGACTTCTTGGAACGGCGAATTTTTCTCCGGAACTTCGTTTTCCTGTGCGGCTTTTTTATAATTCGGCGGTTCGGAAATCCGGGCTTGTGGGATTCGGCTGGAGAATTCCGCAACTTGAAAGTTCCGCCATTCCGGAAAAAGACGGAGTTCTCTGGCATACTCCGTGGGGAGAAAAGATCCGTTTCTTTGAAAAAAGAAAGCCGGAAAAGAATATGCCGGAGGTGTTGCAGGAAGCAATGGAGGGCAAGGGATTTTTTGCACCGTTTGCAGACTGGGAAGCAAGTGGAAAACTTAGATCCGGAAGCTGGACATTTCGGGGAAAAAATGAACGGGACGGCTGGAAATTTGTGTATCGGGATGCAAAACTGCGTTCCATTACAGCTCCGTCCGGGCGAGTGATTGATTTTGAATATTCATCGGGAAGACTTTCTGCGGTCTGCCAGAACGGGATTGCGTTCATCCGGATTGCCTACGAGGGACGGCATGTTTCTGTCATTACGATCAACGGCGTCCGGAATGTATTAAAATACGGAGAGCGGAACGTCGTGTTCCTTCCGGAAACTCCGGCAGCGGCGAGCGTGACCCGGAGCCGTCCGCTTCTGATCTCCTGCCGGACGGGCTCTCTTGCTCCGGTTGAGTTCGGGTATGACGAGGCGGGATATTTGAATTCCATTCGGCAGGGAGCGTTTGAAGAATCGTTTGTTGTTCAGCAGGAGACGGAGGCGGAGCGGCTTTCCTATCTGCGGCGCCTTGCGGAAGCGAAGAAGAATCGGAAAAATGAGAAAAGCGTTCCGCGATCGGTTGTGTCGGGCCGGATTCTCCGGGATGCGAATTACCGCTATTCGTATTCGTCGGGGCTTCCGGGAAAGGTGCGTCTGACGGACCGGATGAATCGGAGTGCGTCGTATGACTTTGATCCTTCGGTGGGGATTTTCAAGCTGACGGATTTCTCCGGGCGGAAAAACACGATTTACTATTTCATGCGTTACGATGTTGCCTACAACGGCAAGGTGCGTCAGATTGTGGACGGCCGGAAACGTGTGGTTGTCAGCTACCGTTACGACAAGCTCAGCGGGAACGTGCCGCGAATCCGGGATATGGCGAAAACCGACATCAACTTTCAGTATGATTCGAGCGGCAATCCCGTTCTGGTGGAGAAGCGCGGAGCGGATGAGCGGACGCCGCACCCCGTTCTTGGTTTTTCCTATGTTTCCCGTGGACGGCCGGGGCAGATCCGTTTGCTGAACGGGGATGGGGAAACGGTGCGTTCGACCCGGATTGTCTACGACCGGGCGGGCCAGCCGTACATGATCGACGACGGGCGGCGGAAACGGATGATCCGCTACAACCGTTTCGGCTATCCGGTCCACATCAGCGACACGCTCGGACAGACGGTCGAGCTTGGCTACGACAATTTCAACCGGATGGTCACGAATACGAATCCGTTCGGGATCACGACCTGCCTGACCTACAACGATGCGGGGCTTGTGACGCGGATC
>CALXMJ010000365.1 GCA_944389445.1 uncultured Victivallales bacterium
GGAATACTTATACCATCATCCGCGAAAAAAAGCAAGTGGAATGAATAAAAAAAATGAAAATGAGAAAAAAAGTATGCGCAGCGGTGATCCGCCGCAATGGACTGATACTGATCTGCAGCCGTCCGAAAGCGACAATTCTCGGCGACAAAATGGAGTTCCCCGGGGGAAAGGTTGAACCGGGGGAATCCCTGAATGAATGTATTGTACGCGAACTCAAAGAAGAACTGAATGCGGAGGTGCTGCCGCTGGATGTCATTCATGAGATCGAACATCCATATCCTTCCGGTGTGCTGAATATTCTGTTTATCCGTTGTATTCTCCTGAACGATTCCTCTCTCGAACCGCGCGACGGACAGGAATTCCGCTGGGTCAGAACCTCTGAATTGGGATCGGTTGATTTCCTTCCAGCCGATCTGCCCTTTGCCCGCCTGCTGGCAGACGCCGCCGGTTGAAATTTATTTTTCCGGTTCTTTTATTTTTTCCGGACCGCCGTTTTCCTCGGGCGGGGGAGGGGGCAGTTCGATCGGTTTGCGTTCCACCTTATCTGTCGGGAGATCTTCCGGCGGGATGCTGCTGTTTCCCTGTTTTGTCTCGGGAAGCTGGATCGCGTTTTCGACGGAGGAGCCGGGAGCCGCAGACTCAGGTGTTTTCCCTTCCGGTTTCTTTTCTCTGCCCTGGACGGAATCCAGAAACGAGGCAAGATGATGCTTGAACAGAACCCGTGAATTGGAATTGTCGATATGGGAACCGTCGCCGGCATCGGATTCCGCGATCGAACGGAGTTTGGTCGCCGCGCCGCCGATGTCATAACGGAAAACAAAGAAACCCGCTGCTCCCGCCAGAATGATGACGGTCAGCAGGAAAAAACAGAACTTCATGAAACTCAGGAAGAGTGCAACGAAATCAAATCCTTTTCCGGAGGAAGGCGAAGAGGAATCTTCCTCCTCTTCGGTGTCGGGCTCCCGGTATGGTCTTCCGCATTCGGGACAACTTCCCCGTCTCTTTTTCCCATGAGCCCTGGAAACGGAATTGTCAACAGGGGCTCCGCAGTGGGGACAGGCTGCCGCTCTGTCGGAAACTTTTCCTCCGCATTCTGAACATTTGAGAAGCATGATGTCTCCGGAGGTTTATCGGGAGGGAATGACAAGTTCCCGCATGATGGACGGAATTTGCGGCGGGGTCAGCGATTCCAGCTGGCCGGCGTCGAAGCTGTTGACCGGAGGAGTCCGGACTTCACTTGTCGTACCAGCCTGCCGCTGATCCGGAACATCCGTGATTGTCCGCGGCTGCCGTAAAGATACCGTCAGCAGGATGATTCCCGCAATAATCAGGACCAGAATCATCGCGGCCGCCGAGACTACGAGATAGAAGATCTTGTTGATGCGTTTTTCCTCTTCCTCGTTTTTCTGGACGTCCTGCTCCAGATGCTGGATCAGCTGTTTCGGGACTTCTTCATGCGTACCGGCGGATTCCCGGATTTTCCGGAGCGCGATGTTCCTGCTCTCCTCGTTGAGATTGTAGACTCCGCAGAGCGTGCGGACATATGCGCTTGGGAAGATGCCGGATGGCAGACTTTTGAAGTCGTCCATTTCCACCGCTTCAATGTAATTCTTCTTGATGCGGGTTGCCGCCGATGCCTGTTCCAGACTCATGCCTGCCTGTTTCCTGGCATTCTGCATGAGTTTGCCGATGGTGGAAGTTGCAGGATCCGCCGTGATGGCGATTTTGTTGCGGTCCATGTCCGGCGGGATAATGGCTTCCCGCGTTCTGATTTTCCCGTAGCGGGGACCGGAGGAGGGAAGGGGACGCGCTGTTTTGAGCTTTTCGTTTTCTGTTTGCTTGAGTTCCGGCTGAATATTCTCCGGTTTCTTCTCTGAGAAGGAGGCGGCGGAATCCTCGGGCGGCTGGGCGGTCATTGAGCCGTCTCCGGCAGGAGCTTCCGCGGGGATTTCGATTTCGGATTCGTTTTCTTCCCGCGGAGTTTTTCCCTGTACGATGATTGGTTCCCGGACTTCCGGTGCTTCTGCACGGGGAAGATAACTGGACGGAGCCTCATCGGGGAACGAATGGATTTCCCGGTTCGGTTCAGAGGGGAGTGCGGACGGATTGACGAATGTGGTCGGCCCCGCCTCTTTCAATTTGCTTTCGATGAAGGCCTCTGTAATCGGCTGAGAGTCCGGCTGCGGAGCGGCAATGGTGGTGTCTGCCGGAGTTTCCGATGGAACGGATGCCGATTCCCGGGCGCTTTCAAACAGCGGTTTGACCGATGGATTTTCCGTCGCGGGGAACAGCGGTTTCGGTGTGTTCACTCCGGGATGCGGCGTCTGACCGTTTCCGTTGGAGAAGAGATCGTCTTCCGTATATCCGTCCTTGCGGGGGCTGTTTTCTTCATTCATTGTCATGTCCCGTCCTGTTTTTATTGATATTCATTGGTTTCGATCAGGTCGTCCAGAATCAGGATGTCCCGTTTCTGTCCGCCGGGGAGGGGGGCGCTGATGATGCCGCGCTGTTCGAGCTGATCCATCAGTTCGGCCGCCCGGTTGTAGCCGATGACAAGACGGCGCTGGAGATAGGAGGTGCTGGCCTTGCGTTCGTTGATGATGATCTCCAGAGCTTTCCGCATCAGGTCGCTGTCGCCCGGTTTGAGATATTTGGCTGCGATGGAATTGACGGCATCCGAGGAGACCGCGTCCATATCGTCCTCCTCGTCGCCTCCCATTTCATAGACGCTTCCCTCGTCGCCGTTCATGTGATTATGCACGGTGTATTTGTTTTTTGCTTTTTTCTTCGGGTTGTCCTCTTCCCCTTCCTGAATCTCGGCTTCCGCAACGACCTTGCTGTCGAACTTCTGCTCCACCTGCGCGGAGACGAAATCGACGACCCGCTGGATTTCCGGATCGGAAACCATGGAACCTTGAACCCGTTCCATTCCTTCTCCGCCGGGGGCAAGGAAGAGCATATCGCCTTTGCCCAGAAGCTTTTCCGCTCCGACCGTATCCAGAATCACGCGGCTGTCGATGCCGGAACCGACGCGGAAGGAGATCTTGGTCGGAAGATTCGCCTTGATGACGCCGGTGATGATGTCTTTTCGCGGTGTTTGTGTTGCGATGACCAGATGGATTCCCGCGGCGCGTCCTTTCTGCGCGATCCGGCAGATGGAGGTTTCCACATCGGCTTTGGCCTCCGTCATCATGATGTCGGCGAGCTCGTCGATGATAACCACGAGAAGCGGCAGTTTCTGCGGGATAACGTTGCCCTGTTCATCCAGCTCCGGTTCCGGCGGAATCGGACGGTTGTTGAACCCTTCCAGATTTTTTGCCTTGACCGCTGCGAGAATCTGATAGCGCCGTTCCATTTCGTTGACTCCCCAGCGCAGGGCGAGCGGAACCAGTTTCGGATCGTTGACCACCGGCGTAATCAGGTGCGGCAGAGGCCGGTACATTGCAAGCTCCACGAATTTCGGGTCCACCAGGATCAGGCGCAGATCATACGGAGAGAACTTGCAGAGCAGACTCATGATGAGAGTGTTCATGCAGACGCTTTTTCCGCTTCCGGTCGACCCCGCGATCAGCAGATGCGGCGCTTTCGCCAGGTTGGCTATGACCGCTTTGCCTGCGACGTCGCGTCCGAGAATGATCGGAATGTTGCTGGCCCCCGCCTTGGCCTTTTTCCAGTCCTCGCCC
>CALXMJ010000366.1 GCA_944389445.1 uncultured Victivallales bacterium
AGCAACCTGAATTCCGAATCCGAATTTGACACTTCCGCCTTTCGTGTTCGCGACCCGGAATCGGACGTTTGACCATGTCGTTTCCGGAAGCAGGTTCAGGAACAGCTCCGGCTTTCCGTTATACCCGAACTGAAACTGGGTTTTCGCAGACGGCTTTTCCGCAAACTTGTATTCAAAGGAACAGGCATACACTCCCGGTTTGAGATCCTGACGGACACCGATATACATCCCTCCCGGTTTCAGCGGCATGGATGCGGCATCCTTTTTTTCGGAAAAGGTGGTTCCCGAATAGAAGGCCCATGATTTTCCGAATCCCTGAAAAACGGTTTCCGCTCCGTAAAGCGCCGGTGCCAGAGTCATTCCGGCAAGAAGAACGATCCATCCATTGAGTTTCATTTTGTCATACTCCTTTTTTATTGTAATTCAAACGACGCAGGGCGGTATCTTCCGCCGCCCGCCAGAAGAGTTTGGAATATCGATAGCGATCCGCTCCGGAAACACCGGGCCAGGAGCTTTCGAAACTGAGCGTGTAGGGATAGTTGATTTCCCACAATGCCGTGATGCACTCTGTCCACGGAATGGTGCCGAGACCGGGTGTGAGATGTTCATCGAATTCGGGAGTCGCATCCACAAGTTCTCCTGGCTTGACATTCCAGACGTTGCCGTGGTTGTCGTGAATATGAGTAGTGAAGAGTTTGGGGCCGAGGGTCCGGATCCAGCGGATCGGAGAAACTCCGGCACAGTGCGCGTGACCGAAATCCAGACAGGCGCCGACATTCGGATGATCGATTCGTTTCAGCAGTTCCGGCAGTTGATCGATGTTGCTGAGATGATGAAACGCATCCAGATTTTCCAATGCAATGCGGAGATTGTTTTTTCTTGCGTAGTCCCCGGCTTCCCGCATTGTTTCTGCGATCTGATCCATGACGGCATCTGTCCCGCAGCGGTCCAGGAGGGACTGAAAGGCCTGCTTCTCTTCCGCCATGGATTTGTAGTGCCCTTCGAGTTTTCCCAGATGCAGGACCAGATGATCCGCATGGAGATTTGCGGAAAAATCGATGCAGGCCTTCAGATTTTCCACCAGAGTTTTCCGGGAGTTTCCCGGCCGGGCAAGACAGGCGGCATAGCCATGATGCTGATTGGCCTTCATTCCCCGCGTTTCCAGTTCCCGGCCGATCCGCCGGGTTTCCGCGTCGAGATTGAAGCTGCTCGGTTCTTCGAGGTGATAGCTGGAAATCATGATTTCGGTCATTCCGGCTTCGCGCATGCAGTCGATGTCGTAACGGATTTCCGCATCGCTTTTTTTGACGAGCTGTTTTCCATCCCAGACGACGCCTTCCATGCCGTATGAGAGATTGAAATGTCTTTTGTTTTCTGTCATATTGCAAATCCTTGTTGAACTGTTTTTTACGGGAGGGGACAGGCGGTATCTTTGTCCAGCAGAATGCGTGTGATGTTTCTGGGGAGAGTTCTTGCGGAGCCTCCGTTCTGCAGAAACGGATCGCTGCTCCGGTGGTAGACGGAGACATATTCCCCGCCGTTCTTTTTTCTTGAGACCCAGCAGTTGTCCACGGTCCGGTTCGGATAGATCAAGACTTCCCCCTTGGGGCTGGCTTCTCCGGAGTCTGTCATTTCGAGACAGAATGCGACAGCTCCCTGCGGATAGACTTTTGAAACACGGTTTGCTTTTTGTTCCGTTCCGCTTCCGGTCATCGTTCCGATCCCGACCGTCTCCTGCTGTGCATCCATCGCACTTCCGCGGAACAGATTGGTTGCAAATCCGTAATTGGAGACGGTTCCTTCGCTGCTTCCGGTCGTCCGCACGGGAACGGATGGACAGAATGTCACTCCGACCGTTTTATTCCCCGCTCTCCAGTCCTCCGCTTCCTTCCCGTAATATGGATTGAGCGCTCTCGGAAAGATTCTCCTCGCAATATCCAGCCTGTTCCCCTCATACGGATAGAAGTCATTGTTGTCCCCCGTATAACCCGCCAGAACGATCCCAAGCTGTTTCAAGTTCCCGATACACCCGATTTCCCGAGCCTTTTCCCGAGCGCTGTTCAGCGCAGGAAGAAGAAGGGCGCATAGAATTGCCAGAATTGAAATTACAACAAGAAGTTCTATTATCGTAAATCTGTTTGATTCCTTTTTCGGATTCATAAGCCTTCCCTCTTGAAGTTGTTTTCCGGCGAATATTATAGCCGATATTTTGGAAAAAATCCTTGATGATTCTGCCAAATTGCATTATATTTCCGCCAAAAGAGAAAAAAGGAAAATCAAAATGGGCAAATATCTGAATTATCCGCAGCCGGAAAAATTTCCGTTGGCCGTCCGTCTTCAGGTCCGGGAGCCGGGGCAGGAGCCTGTTGTGGAGGATGAAATCCGCAGGCATGAATTTTCCGAACTGATCCTGGTTGTCCGGGGACGGGCGGAGCATCGGATCGGCACACGCTATTTCCCTCTGGAGGAAGGCGATGTTCTCATTGTTCATCCGGGAACGACAGATGCCTTCTCCAATCTTTCCGATTTCGAGATTCTGGTCGTGATCTTTGACTCTTCCGCTCCGCTGCCTGTGCTTGAAGGGGCCAATCTTCCGTTGATCGAACTTCTTTATCCGCACGCTTCGGTCCAGCTGGACTCCCTGAAGCCTGTGCTGCGCATTCCGGTCAATGACCGGGCGCTTTGTGAAAATCTGGTTCGCCGCCTGAGTTATGAGACTCATCGGAAACGGCTGGGACGAAATATTCTCATTCCCCTGATCTTTACGGAATTGATCGTTTATCTTGCACGAGGCGACTCTGTCGAAGAGGAAAAGGAACTGCCGTGGCTGGTTCAGCCTGCGGTGGAATATCTGAACGCACATTTCAGAGAAGCTCTGGATTTGAAACGTCTGACCCAGATTTCCGGCATGTCGGAACGCAGTCTCTACCGCCACTTTCAGAAGGCGATCGGCATGTCTCCGAACCGGTACCTCTGGACCATTCGAGTGCAGAAGGCCTGCGAACTTTTAAAACAGACCCATTGCGGAATCGGTGAAATCGCTCTGCGATGCGGTTTTTGCGACGGCAACCACCTTTCAAAGGTTTT
>CALXMJ010000367.1 GCA_944389445.1 uncultured Victivallales bacterium
CTCTTATAGGCAAGCTCCCAGCGGCTGCAAGTGGTGTCAAAGACATAGACTTCCTTAGCGCCAGCCTCTTTGCAGCGGCGTATGATGCGGGCAACCAGTTTCGGATTCGTATTTGCCGCGGCTTCCACAGGACGATCCCAGCCGATGTTCGGCTTCACGAGAACGGTCTGGCCCTTCTTTACAAACTTTTCCATGCCGCCGAGTTCGCGAATCGCCTTGTCGAACATCTCTTCGGGCTCGCCGCCGCGAATTGCGACCAGATCCACCGGTCCGGATTTCTCCGCCGCGGCCGCGGGAGCCTTCACCGCTCCGGCGACTTTGGAAACCACTCCGAGCGCGGCGAGAGTCGCCGCCGTTTTCAGAAAATCACGTCTGTTCATCATAGCCGTTCTCCTTTTTGTTCTTCCTCCCTGTAGACGGCGTCATCTACAAAAGCGGCTTGTTTCTGTTCAAATCTTTTTCGATTGAGTCTGAATAAAAGCAGGCTTGCCTCAAACAGCAGCCAGGTCGGCACCGCCAGAAGGATCTGGCTCAGCACATCGGGCGGAGTCAGAATCGCCGCAACGGTCAGAATGATCACGATCACCGCCGGACGATGCCGCCGAAGCGTATCCAGCTCCACGATCCCGCAGGCAAGAAGCCCGTACAGAATCAGCGGGAACTGAAACAGCAGCCCGCACGCAAGAACCGACACAAGAATCATCGAAACAAAACTGTCGATTCCGATCACCGGCTGCATCTGCGGTCCGGCAAACGAAAGCGAAAAAGCCACAATCGCCGGAACAATGAACAGCAGGGCAAACACGATCCCGAAGGCCGCCAGAAAAAAAGCGGCCCACAGCGGCCCTTTCAGCATCTTCCGCTCATATTCCAGCAGACCGGGCGAAACAAACTGCCACAGAAAATAAAACGTAAACGGAAGCGATACGAAAAACGCCAGCGTCAGACACATCTTCAGCCGAATGAAAAAAGGTTCCATCAGCGAAAAATAATGAAGGGTAAACCCTTTCGGCGCGGCATATTCCAGCAGCAGATCCACCAGTTTCTGCGACACAACCCAAGCGGGAATCAGAAGCAGACAGAATGTACCGAAGATTTTAAAGAGAACGAACCGCAGGACTTCCAGATGTCCAAGGAAAGTCTGTTCTTCGTTCACACTCATGGCCGCTTCAATCCTGTTTCGCGTTCCGATCCGCTTCCTTTTTCTCTTTCAGTTTATCCTCGGCCTCAGCATTTTTTTCGGCGGCATCCATCATTTCCTGCGTCTCATTCATGATGCCGTCCTTGGCCTTTTTGAACTCGTGGGATGCGCGTCCAAGCGCCTTTGCCAGTTCAGGAATCCGTTTGGACCCGAACAGCAGCAGTACCACGATGAGGATGACCATAATTTCCGTAATGCTAAGTCCCATCGATTCACTCCTTATTCAAAACAAGTTCCTGTTCAGTACTGATTCCTAATTTACAGTGAGAAGAGAAAAAATCAAATCGCGAATCCGAAAAATAAAGCGGCTCTCATGCTGAATGCCGCTCTTCCCCGCCCCGGCCCCGGCTCTTTTCCATGAAGTCAGCTTCAGCCGTTCGATTTTTCCCCTTTCCCCTCAACGCCGCGACGGAAATCCCGTGGAGAACAGCCGTAAACGGATTTGAATTTCCGGTAGAAATCGCTGGAATCACAACAGCCGCATTTTCCTGCGATTTCAGAGACGGAATCATCCGATTCCCGCAGAATGGCTGCGGCATATTCCATGCGGATCCGCAAGAGATAAGCGGTCGGATTGAACCCGGTCTTTTCCCGGAAATGACGGTAAAAGTTACGCTCGGACATGTGAACCATCTCCGAAAGCTCCCGGATACTGACGCGCCTGCGAAAATGCGTGTGCATGTAGTCCAGCGCCGCATCCACTACGGAAAGGTGTTTGCGTTCCTTCGCGGTCTGCTCCCGCCAGCGGGCGAGAGCAAGAAGAATCTGACCGAAAATCAGGCGTACGCCGCACTCGCTTCCGATCCGGTTCTCGTTCAGCTCCCGCTTCAGGGATGCGCACAACTCCAGGAGGCGGCTGAGATCCGATGCCGCAAGATGAAGAATCGGGGAAAGCGGGCTGCGGCCGGTGTCGCCTTCCGGAAAAAACTCCTGAAACAGAGAGAAAACCTCGAGCCCGGGATATTCCTTCCGCAGGCGCCGGGGATCGTACAGGAGATTGACACATTCCAGCTCCGCGACATTTCCGTATGCGTGCCAGACCCCTTCATGCAGCAGAAGGACATCTCCGGGAGAGAGCGAACAGCTCCGGCCGCCGATCAGATGGTGCGGATTCCCGTGCGCAATCACAGCGATTTCCGAAAAATCATGGCAGTGAAACAGTTTTTCGCTATGGAACCCCGCCAGAATGTGCTTGACCGCGATACACAGATTCTCATTGCAGCAATATCTTCTCAGCAGAAACCGGGTATATGCCATGAATGCCGTTCCTTTCGCTTCCATTCTGGACTATACATGATATTTTCCCGTTTGCAAGCGGAAAGAAAGAATGAAAATGTCCGATTTATACATTATTTTTGTCTCACACCTCATCTTCCCGTTTTCTTTTTTCATGCTATAATTAAAGTAAAAATAAGATACAGGTGCAACAAAAGCATTGCTGCAGACGGAAGGTATTTTCTCATGAATCGAAGAATCCATTTTGCCGCGTTCAGTTTGATTGAACTTCTCATAACCATCATGATCATTGCGATACTGGCATCGCTGCTTCTGCCATCTCTGCAGAAAGCGAAAGACAAGGCAAATTCCATCTCCTGCCTCTCCAATACGAAGAGCATCATGACGGCGTCGATCAGCTATTCCGACTCCTCCGACGGCTGGATCGTTCCGATCGACTTCCGCTGGAACGAAGGCTACGATCAGAGCAGACACTGGACCGGACTCCTCATGCACTACGGGGTCAAATGGAGCGCCGGACGGAATGAAACTTCGACCTTCCGCTGCCCTTCTCAGCCACTCATGCAGAATAACGAAGGTTACTGGAACAATGCCTCCAGCATCTATCTGCTCAATGTCTATCTCTGCGGATCGCCGCGCACCTCTTACTTCTATATGCACAAGCAGAGCGATCTGCGGCGTCCCTCGGAGGCGGTCCACGGAGCGGAATCCGTCTACACGATGGAACACGGAAACAATGTCAAAAATTTCAAATTCCGGCACAGCGGCGGGGATTTCCGGACCGATCTTTCCTACAGTTCCCTGCCGCCTCCGGCCAAAAGCATTGCAAATGTCTTCTTCATGGATGGACATGCCGCTGGAAAGACGTTCTATGCAATCATCAACGGCAGTTCCAAACAGGATTTCTGCCTCCAGGATCAGGGATTCGCGGAATCCTATAACAAATGCGGGATCAGTCTCAAAGAACTGGAATAAATCAAAGGAAGGTTTTTATGAACCGGCAGACAATCTCACTTTTCATTTCTCTGTTGACAGTCGCCCTGAACTGTCCCGCGGAAAACCTGATTTTCAACGGATCGTTTGAAGCGGGAACCGGAGGCTTTGCCCTCGAACGCTATCTGCGGCCGGATACCAATCCGGAGCTGAAATTTCTTCCGCTGGCGACAGATTCCGCCATCCGGCATGACGGACGCAGATCCCTGAAAATCGTCAATCCGTTTCACGAGTATTACACTCTCCACTGCAAGGACTTTCTTCTGAATGAAAAGAGTGCCTATCGTTTTTCCGCATGGGTCCGGAGCGAACGTGAGGCAACACTCGTCGTCCGTTTTGAATTCCGGCATCCCTCTAAAAAGATGAACATTATCCATCGGAAATTTCAAACAGGACCGGAATGGCGCAAACTTTCCGTTTCGTTTCATACAGGGGACTCGGGAGGAGGCTACCTTCTCCGTCTGATCGGGGAACATTCTCCCGGAACGCTCTGGGTGGATGATCTCACGCTCTGCAAGGAAGGGGATTCCGCCGCGCCTGGCAAACTGGATCTGATTTTCAAAGCGGACAGAAGAATCACCGGTCCGGGAGAAACGGTCAAGGGAACCCTTTCCGCATTCAACGGAACCGGCAGGTCGGTCTGTACCAATCTGCCGGTTTTTCTGAAGGATTCCTACTATGGGACACGAAAACAGATTGCCTCAATTCCTCTGAATCTTGCTCCCGGAACGCATTCTGTTCAGGAGTTCCGCATTCAGCCGGACCGTTTCGGCGCGTTTGAAATCGAAACCGATCCCCGGCCCGGACTGCGGTTTCACAACGGAGCGTTCGTCGTTCTCGGAAATCTCGACACAACGGAAGCGGATCCTCTCCGGAGCTTCTGCGTCGCCTTCAACGGCGGACTCGTGCTGAAAAAGACAAACGGGATCTACGGATACAAGGCGATTGAATGCGACCTGGATGAAAAACTCCGGATGCTGCGGGCAATCGGCTGCCGTCTGATCCGTTACGGCGACTACGGCTACTCCCTCACAAGCTGGTACCGTTTCGAGCCGGAAAAAGACCATTTCAACACGGAATGGGTTCGATGGGTCTTCCGGAAATTCAAGGAACACGGAATCCGCCTCCTTCCGATCATTCTTTCCGGAGAAGTGAATATGAAACGGTATCCCTGGGGAGTGGAGACGCTCCCCAGGTGGCTGCATCCGCTCTGCCGGAAGCGTAAAAACATCCGGGGAAACGCGGATGTGGAACTGCCTCCCCTGGACCGGTACCGTCTTTATGTCCGGAAATTTGCCGAAATCGCCTCCGGGTACACAAATATCTTCGAAATTCTCAATGAACCGCAGTTCAGCATGACGGCACAGGAGTACCTCCCTTACCTGAAAATTGCATCGGAAGAGATCAAGGCGATCTCCCCGGAGAACAGGATTCTCGGCTTCTGTTCCACCAGCGATGCGGGAGCGGACATCAACCGTTTCCTGAAAGAGGGTCTGGAACTCGGCGGAGGAAAGTTCTGCGACGGGGTGAGTTTCCATCCCTATGCTTCCCGCCGGCTGAATTCCCCGGAACCTGCCGACCGCCAGATTGCAACTTTCCGGAAAAACCTCGAATCGTATTTTGATCCGTTCCTCTGGAACACAGAACTCTTTTTCCTCCACGACGACGCGCCCTTTGAACAGACCTACCTTTCAGAACTGTGCCGGCCGCATCATGCGGCGACCCGTTTTCTAACCGATCTCGGCGAAGGGGTCGGCCAATCCATCACCATTATCACCTTCCAGCTCTGGCGGCGCGACATCAACAGATATTTCATGGGTACAAGCAGCACCTATGGTTCCGAATGGATTCCCGATGCGAAGGCGCCCGCATACAATGCGCTTGCCAGATTCTTCGAAGGAGCGCATCCGCTCCGAAAAATCAAGCGGAAAAACACCATTTGCTACATTTACCGGAAGGCGGGAAAACCGGTCGCGGCGATCTGGAATCTCCGACCGCAACGCCCGCTTCGGACCTCTCTCGCGGGAATTGACGCATGGGATCTCTTCGGAAATCCGCTCTCCTCCGGACGCCTTCTGCTGGAAGAAGCCCCCTTTTACCTGAAACCGGGGAAAGGATGTTCCGAGCATGAATTCCTTCGCCGTCTGGAAAATCCGGTGCTTGAATCGGATTCTCCTGTCGCGGCATCCGAAGTGGTCCGTATCTTTCCGGGATATGCCATCGCGGGGCTGAAAAACCTGACCGGGAATCCACTTCAGGGAGCCGCTGTCATCAGAAACGGGAAAACAATAACAGCGAACGTTCCATTCTCCCTGAAGCCTGAAGAGGAAACCTCCCTTCGCCTCCCCCTGAAAACCGATGAAGTTGGATTCCGCAGCAACCTGTTCCTGAAAACATCGGACAGGACAACACGGATTCCCGTAAAATTCAATATTCCCCGCTATGCAAAAGCCGGGACAGAACTGAAAATCGGCGACTGCGGCAGAGCCTCCGTCTTCCGGGAAAACGGCAGTATCGTTCTCCACATCGCGGTCAAGGACAACACCCGATTCCAGCTAGGAGAAAAGGTGGAGTTCTGGGAGCAGGATTCCATCGAGATTTTTTTTGATACCGAGCCGACGCTCCTCCCCGAAGATCATCCCGACACTTATAATAAGCACTGCTTCCGTGTCTTCTTTCTTCCGAATCAGACAGAATCGAACCGTTTTTCGGTCATGCCCAACCGGGCCGGCTACAGGAAAAAGGATTTTCAGACCAGTGCCCGAATTCATGAGAACGGCTATGAATTCCGGCTTGTCCTGCCAGCAAAACAGATCAAACATAAAGGAAATCTTCTGGGACTTGATATCAAAATCAACCGATATCCGGAAAAGCTGTCTGTCAGCTGGACGGGAAGTTCCAGGCAGTTTGCGGACCGTCTCCGGTTCGGAATTGTGGAAATCACGGACCGTCCCCGCCCTCTTCCGCAAATACCGGCCGGAAGAGTTTCACGGAGCTTCCCGCAGGAATAAAAAAACTCCGAATTGCGTTCTCCCCGGATTCTTCTCCGGAGAAAATCATGTTTTTTTTGAGAAAAGGGGATTGACAAATTTCAGAAAATCGCTTATAATATATTTAACGCAAGCGTTTGCGTTATTTTTTCAGACTTTTCACGCAAGCGTTTGCATCAACAGAGGAACAAAGCAGATGAAGCGGCAGATCACGATTCGGGAAATTGCGGAGATGGCGAAAGTCAATCCCTCCACGGTTTCCAGAGTTCTGAACGGGGACAAGAAATATTCGATCACGAATGAAGTCCGTTCCCGCATCCTCGAACTGGCGGACCGCTATTCGTATGCGCCGCAGGGGACGGCAAGATCCCTCGCCTGCCGTCAGAGTTTCAACATCGCGATCATTCTTGACCGGGTTGAAAACGACATGGCATCCTCCGCAGGAGCCATTCTGCTTGGAAGTCTCTGCCGGGAAATCACGAGGAAAAATTACAAGGCCATTCTTCTTCCCGCCTCCGGAAAAGACATTGATGCGGAAGTCCTTCACTGCATCCGCTCCAGCAATGCCGACGCCTATTTCATCGGCGGCCTGATGGCCGGAAACAAAACATGGACCGAACTCGAAAAAACCAGAACACCTGCCGTCACGTTCCTCGGCGACACCATTTTCGGAGACGACATTCCCAATATTGATGTGGTCTCCCTGGATGTGGAAACCGGCTACCGGGAACTCTTCCGGGAACTTTCCGCAAGACATTTCCGGCACATGGCGCTTTTTTTCCTGGAGGAACACCAACTTGCCACAAGACGTTATCCGGCGGCGCTTCTGGCAAAGGAATATGGAATCGATATTTCGGAGCATATTCCCTTCCAATGTCCGGTTGCGGATTTCAAAATCCGGCATTCTGCAAGAAAAACAGCACTTGCCGCGATGGATCGTCTCCGCAGGCAGGAATTGATTCTTTGTTCCAACGACCTGACCGCTCTGGGAGTCTGCGATGCTCTGGAAGACTGCGGCATCCGTCCCGGCATCGACATCTCCGTCGTGGGATTTGACAATCTCGAAGCACAGCCGACCTACCGGGCACCGGCAAACGACCGGGATCTGCCCGTTCTGGCGACCATCGACACCCATCTTGCCGAGGCCGGAGCCGTCATCGCCGATCTCCTCCTGAAACGAATCAGAGAAAACCGGATGACAAAGGAAAAACTCTCCGTGAAATCAACGTTTATTCCCAGAGGAACCCTCGGTTTTCCAAAACGGAACGAAACAGACGGAATCCTCCGGAAATCCGTCAGCCTTTCAAAAAATGAATTTACCCTCTCACAGGAACCCTATATCAGAAAGGAATCACTGTCATGAATCCGCTGCCGTATCCAAACAGGAGATCCGCTCTCCTCCATCGCCGCCCGGGCCCCCTTCTCACAGGAGCAACCAGCAGAAGGGTTTTCACATTGATAGAACTTCTAGTAGTGATTGCAATTATTGCAATTCTTGTTGCAATCCTGCTTCCGGCTCTGAACAAGGCACGAGCGAAAGCGATCAACATCTCCTGTACATCGAATCTCAAGCAGTTCGGAACCTACTGGCACATGTATTTCAACGATTATGACGGCTATTTTGTGACACAGCTTGGTTACGGCATCAACGACAGCGCTCTTTCGACCTGTTTTTTTCCTCATTACATCAAAACAGTCAAAGCGCTTACTGCTCTGCTGAAATGCCCGGGAGATAAACTCAAAAACATCAATGAGGCTTCCTACAGTACGTTTTACAATGAAGAAACGAACGCCTGTCTGAACGGCTGGAGCTATTTCCAGCGCAGAAACATCTATAATACCGGCGTTACTTATGCTCACTATACCATCAAGCAGGAAAAATTAAAAAGAAGGGCGATCGTCAGCGACCGGATGATCTACGGAGCGCAAAACCATGTGGACGGAAGATTCTTCATTATGAACAATCTTCAGTGCGACGGCAGTACCAGCACCTATCGCGATCCCTGTCTCTGGATGCCGTGCCCCAAGGGATGGAACGATGGCAACTGGAGAAACATCAACAACTTATGGGTCATGATGATGCGGACCCCAGATCTGACACTTCTCCGCTGAAACAACGATATCCCGCTTTGCAAAGGATTTGTCATGAAACTTCTGCCATCAGCTCTTCTGCTCTCATCCGTCCTCGTTCTCAACGCTGCGTCACCTGTGGAAAAAACAGTCTGGGCGACCTATGTCTCCTGGGGGCCTCTCACGGGAATGTGGACCGGGCACGCCCACCCCGATCCCGTCGAACTGAATGCGTCCGGGGATGCTGTCCGCGATTTCCGTACCGAGATTGAGCACGCACGAAAAGCCGGAATCAACGGATTTCTGTTCGATCTGACGCTTTCTCCAGGAAACAAGAGCTTCCTGCGCTACTACGTTCTGGATACCATGCTGAAAGCCGCGGAGGGAACAGACTTTTTCATCAATCCGATGTTCGATCTGATCTCCCCGGTTCCCGAAGCGGAGGCAGACGCCCTGATTGAATTTTACCGGAAATATGCAGCGCACCCGAATCTTCTGAAAAACGGAAAAAAAGTTCTGATCTTCGGCTACCACATGAACCGGAAAAACCCGGACTACTGGAAGAAGGTCTTCGAGATCTGCCGGAAAAACGGCGCGGAATTTGAATCCTATTTCGAGTTCCGGGACAACGACACGAATCCGATCCATCCCAAGGCCTCCGCAGCGCAGGTGGAACCGTTTCTGAAAATGCCGGAATTCGCCGGCGGCTACAATTTCTATCAAATCAAATTCATCGGCAGCTATCTGAACGCGATGAAACAGGCGGCGCGGAAATACGGAAAACGGTTCGGCGGCAATTTTCAGGTCGGCTACATCGGCGATCTGCGGTCCTGGAGAAGCGACTGGTACTGGCCCTTCTTCCACACGGGGGTCCTGAGGGAGTCCGGCGATGCAATCCTGCGGGAAAATCCTGATTTTCTGCATATCACAACATGGAACGATTATCAGGAAACCGAGATCCGTCCGACTCTCTGGCAGCAGGACTGCGAAAGCAGAATCATCCGCTGTTACATTGATCTCTGGAAAAACGGAACTCATTCCCGAGAAAAAAATCTGCCGGAACTGATCTTTTCCGTCCGGCGGGAGATGCTTGCCGGAGAGATTCTGAAAGTGGAATATGTCAATCTGCCTTCCGGATTCGGAAAATTCCAGGCAAAGATCAGACTCCATGACGCAAATTCCGGAAGGCTTCTTGAGGAAGGACGCGCCGTCAGTATCGACGCAGACACCCGTTCCGTCGGCGAATGGCGCTTCGATTCAGGAGAATGGGACGGGGAAAACTATCCCGCGGCGGTCCGTCCGGAACTTGTGCTCACTCGTTCGGGAAGAGACAGAACGTACCCTCTGCCGTCGGTCGTCCTGCGCCATGGACGGCTCGAAAACATGGTGACAACCATGACTGCTGTCCCGAACATCCCGGAACCGTGCGATTTTTCCCTGAAACTCGCCCGGAAAGACGACGGAGTGGAGTGTTCCCTGCACTTCAAAGGAAAAAAAGCACTGAAACATCTGCAATTTCTCTTTGACGGCTCCATTTTCCACTCTGTTTCGCCGGAAGAACTTGCGGGAAAAACAAAACTCTCTCTCCTGGCGAATCAGCTTCCACCCTCCCGCGGGAACGGACTGAAAATCCGGGTCGAAAACGGCGCCATCGGCAGAGTGAGCCGCCGATTCAATCACTTCAACAAAGCCTTTCCGGAATTTTCCCGGACCTCCGACACCCTCTCTCTGCAAAATCTGGCGGAAGGTATGACAAATTTTGAAATCATCGGCGACGACAAAACCATCGTTCATGCAACGAGCGGGAAGTTTCAAGGCAGAGCATCCCTTGGTGAGCTCCGTCGGCAGGGAAAACAACTGATCCTGATAAACCGGGAAGGAAAAACAGGACTCATCCTGTCTAATACAGGCAGTGATGTGTTTCCGGCGAATCGTCCCGAGCTCAATCAGCGGGAAATCTCTCTGGAATTCACCATTCCGACCCCTTCCTCGATCCGATCCAATTCGATGATTGATGTTTATCTGGTCTACGAGGACGGGACAAGGGAAATCAAAGGACCCTTCTTTATCGAGCCCTCAGAGAAAAAAGTGACAGTTCCCCTGTTTGTCTCCCGCGAGGAATTCGATGAAGCCTATCATCATTTTACCGTCAATCCCCCCGCCAAGACTGCTCGAGTGAAAACCGTTCGTGTTCCGGAGAACGTTCTGCAATACGACTGGTTCGATTTCAGCGCGCCACCGGATGCAAAAGGCAATTTTCTCAGCGGCGGCACACGAACTTTCCCCGCGGTCCCCGGCGGGACCTCATGGAGGGAACATGTGAAAGAACATGAACCCCGTCAGACCACGGAAAACGGAGAGACTTTTCTGCGCTTCGACGGCAAAGGAGATTACCTCATCTGCGGAGTCCGGACCGTTTTTTCCGGAGCCTGTACCGCAGAGCTGAAAGTGCGCCCCGGGGAACGCGGCAGGAAACAGGTGCTCTTCTGCAACGGACGCGACCGGACCGGGTACCGGAATCTCTATCTCTCTCTGGATGAAAAAGGCTATCTCCTCCTGGAACGGGAGGAACCGACTGTGCTTCTCCCGAAAAATCAGCAGACCTTCTGGCTGCGGCATGAATTCAAAACGATCCGTTTGAAAAGCAGACACCCTTTGCCGCTGAATACATGGACGGATATCCGGGTCGTCTACGATTTCCAGACCCTGTCCCTGTACATCAACGGCAAATTACAGGAGAAATGCAAGGTAAAACCCTGTTTTGTCAGGGGCAACAGCATGATCTGTCTCGGCAGCGCTCACGGGAACGGAGACGAAATCAGCAGCCGGGCTCCCGGCAGGGATTCTTTTAAAGGCGATATCGCATCCTTCCGCTACTTCGGCTGGCCGCGGAAATAGAGAAAGCTCCGTTTGCCTTTTTTCCCGCTCAAAACGGAAAACGCCTTGACTCCGCACGAAAGCGGATTATATTTTCCCCGAAAAACGAGGAAGATATGCCCGAATCCAAAAAGAACTGTATTGTAAAAATGCTTCCGAAAGAACTGAACCCGGTTCTCCGCGAAGCGCTCGAAGCCCGCTGCTGGGATTTTTCCTCCCTTCCCTATGCGGAATTCAAGGCGACCAGGAACAAGACCAATGTCGTGCTGTACACGAGCGGAAAGCTCGTCATTCAGGGAGCGGAGAGCCAGGATTTCGTCGATTTCATTCTGGAACCGGAAGTTCTGAAAGATCTTGCGTTCCAGCAGAAACAGCAGGAGTTCGTTCCTCACGCGGGAATGGATGAAAGCGGAAAAGGCGATTTCTTCGGACCGCTGGTCGTGGCGGCAGTCTATCTGGACCGGGGAATGGAACAGTCTCTCGGCGATGCCGGAGTCCGCGACTGCAAGCTTATCAAGAATGACGCTCAGCTGAAAACAATCGCGGCGGACGCCATGAAAATCATCCGCGGACGTGTCGGCTTTGTCTCCATCGGGCCGGAAGCCTACAACCGCCTTTACAACAGTTTCGGTTCGCTGAACCGTCTGCTGGCATGGGGCCATGCCCGCGCACTGGAAAATCTACTGCACAAAGTCCCGGAATGCACGGAAGCCCTCGCCGACCAGTTCGGAGACGAACATCTCATTCTCAACGCACTGAAAGAGAAAGGAGCGAAAATCCATCTGACCCAGCGGACCAAAGCGGAAAGCGACATGGCGGTTGCCGCCGCATCCGTCATCGCCCGTGCGGGGTTTCTGCGCAGACTCGAGGAGCTGGGCAATCTCGCAGGCGGTTCTCTGCCGAAAGGAGCGGGCGAACAAGTCGATCTCCGCGCCGCCGAACTGGCGCGGCAGGGAGGCGCGGAACTGCTTTCCAGATTTGCCAAGATGCATTTCCGCAACTCCTACAAAGCGCTCGGACTCCCGCCTCCGCCCAAAAAAGAATTCACGGTTCATCACTAATTTCCCCGACCGGGGCGGAATCCGTAATAAACCGTGAATCAGGAACAGCGGGTCTCCGCTGCGGAAGCTCCCATTACTCGTATCGGAGACCCGCGGCGATCTCCGGCTCCATGCTGCCCGTTTCGACGACGGCAAAGCCGTAGCCGAACAGGGTGGGGATGCCCTCCCCGAAGGCGTACCGCGCCACGAGCGTATA
>CALXMJ010000368.1 GCA_944389445.1 uncultured Victivallales bacterium
GATCGGACGCATCACACACTCCACGCTCCAGAAGGCGGTCGGGTCCTTGCGATCCAGTCCATAGTCCTTAATATGAAGCACTTTCATGCGTTTGTCAAGCCGTTTGATCCAATCGACGGGGCATCCGCCCCCGCGCTGAACCCAGAACGTATCAATTTCCCCTTCGATTTCCGGAGCGTTTTCATAGAGGAGTTCCAGAATGGTCTTCTCGCCGAACCGGAAGAACTCTCCGTGATGGTTGTGATATGCAAGCGTAATGCCGGCATTCCTGAACTGCACGGCGCGTTCGTTCAAGGTTTTCGCCCAGGAGAGAGTCTCTTCAAGAGTGTT
Source organism: uncultured Victivallales bacterium (assembly GCA_944389445.1). Taxonomy (GTDB): domain Bacteria; phylum Verrucomicrobiota; class Lentisphaeria; order Victivallales; family UBA1829; genus UBA1829. The sequence goes on from CALXMJ010000368.1 coordinate 331, forward strand.
GAGGTTTGTATGCGGGCTGGGATAGGCAACATGGGAAACGTTCAGTTTTTTCAGGTGTTCAATCACCTTTTCCGGCTCATTCACGATCATTCCCGACTGCTCGTGACTGGTGCATGGGATGAGGCTGTATCGATCAAGAAGTCCCCGGAGCTGCTCCTCCGGCATCGGAGCCAGAGAACTGGAGAGCTGGACGGCTTCATAGCCCATCTCATGCAGTTTGCGGAAGGTTTCCTCCACGGCTTCGGGAGTTTTGATGTAGTTGCGGAAAGAAAAGAGCTGGGCAGCAATCTGTGATTTTTTCATAAAGGTAAATCCTTATATTGTTACAGGTTCAATCTTCATCCATTCGCAGAGAAGGAGGAGTTCCTTCTTCACATCAGCGTGAATGACAGCGTAATGGTGTTCAAATCCTTTTTTGAGGATGGTGTCGATCAGCTTCGGAACGGGATCGTCGAAACGGATGGTCAGCGGATTGCCGCGGATGAACGGTTCCGTGTCGATCGCTGTGCCGGGTGCGATCAGCATACGGTAGTTGCCGTCGACATCCTGATCGAGTTTTGCAAGCGTGACGCGGCCCCCTTTGAGGGAGAAGTCGTTTGTAACGCCTTTCTTGTCGCCCCCGTCGACGCGCATGTGCAGCCGCAGCTGCGTTTCTTCGAATTTGCGGCAGAGAGAAACCGGTGCCGCGCCGCAGTGCCAGACCACTCCGGAATTGCTTTCCTCGTCATAGGAGATCAGATCGACAAAGAACGGAATTCCGCCTCCGGCAAGCAGGCGGAGAATCGCCATTGTAACCGCCCCGGGAACATCGCCCTCGCAACTGGTCGGATATCCGTTATCGCTCAACATACCAAGCACGGCGCAGGGGGCAATTCCGAAAATGTCGGAAAACTCCGGCCAGCAGCGGACGGCGAAGGAGTCAAGCGAATATTTTTTCGCCATTGAAAGAAACCCTCCCAGCATTTTTGCAGCGAGTTCCAGATCGTCATCGGAAACACAGCAGACGGAAGCGGAGGAGTTCTTTACGATACCGCGCGCTCTCTCCAGCTCATCCGCTGTCAGATGCTCCGCGGTGTTGACGACTTCGATCAGATCCATCACTTCGACCGCGGTTCCGAATTCGCGGCGGAGCTTCATTTCATCGAAATTCGAGGTATAGAATCCGGGAACGCGTCCGCCGGCAAGACCGATGCGCAGCTCCTTCATGGCGGAGATGCAGCGGATCACGCTCAGAGGAACCGCAAGGGCTTTCGCCGTATCCCCGGGAAGCGCTTTTACGTAGGTGTATTTCCTGCGTAAACGGTTCATGACATATCCGCCGAGATTCGCTCCGCAGAAGGAGTTCTGTTCCCACATTTTGCCGGGGCCCGCTTTCTCCGGATTCGCCAGCAGAATGACCGGAACATCCAGACGCGATCCGGCAGCGGGAATCATTGCGCCCGCCGGAAAAGTGACAAAGTGCATGACCACGGCATCGACGCCCTCGCGCTTGAACAATCCGCAGGTTTCTATGATCTCGGCCTCTATTGTAACAGGTTTTCCGCAGCTGACAAGCTGACATGGCAGCGTTTCCAGGTTCGCAATGGTTTCCGTGACGATTCCTTCAATCCGCGGAGTCATCCAGCTCGCTTTCGAAAGAGCCATGTAACCGATTTTTATCTGTTTCATTCTACTTTCCTCTTGATTTTTTTGCATGTAAGGAATATCTTACTCTGCCATAATTATACATCATTTTTGTATAATAGGAATAAAGAAAACAAACCTCTTTATACACAAAACAAACATAAACAGAGAGTATGAACTATTTTTCCGGACATTATATCAGCTGCTGCGGAAGCAATCATGAGCATGTCGGCTGGACAGACAGGGTTCCCATATATTATGGAATTCAATACAATCATTCCGGCAAACTCTACCTGCGCATCAATCACGACAAGGAGTACCGGGTGGAAGGCTCCTACGCTTTCGTGACTCATCCGAATGCCTATTTTGAATATGGAAACATCAATGGCGAGCCTCGTTCGCACAACTTCATCTGCTCCTACGGGGAACGGATCGAATCCTATATCAGCTGCGGTCTGCTGGAACCGAACCGGGAACCGGCGCTGATCCGAATTGCAAACCCGGAAAAATTCCTTCAGACAATGCTTGCCATCATCGCCATGGCGCGGCGTCCGGGACCGCTTCCCCCGCGCGCCATCCTTCTCTACGAGGATCTCCTGCTTCAGATGTACGAATCCGGACAGAAGGAAAAAAAACTGCCGCCTTATCAGGAACTCTTTTTCAAAAAACTGATTGAAGATATCCGGAAACACCCGGAAGAAGAGTGGAATTTCGAACAGGAAGCGGAAAAATGCAGTATCACGACAACTCATTTCCGCCGACTTTTCAAGGAAATCACCGATCTTCCTCCCCAGCAGTTCCTGATTCAATGCAGGCTTCAGCATGCGGCTCATCTGCTGATTTTCTCTCACGATTCCATCGGGGAGATCGCGGAAAAGGTCGGAATTGAAAACCAATTCTATTTCTCGCGTCTCTTCCGGGAAAAGTATTTGACCTCTCCGCTCGAATACCGCAGAGAATTCACGGGAAAAACGGACAACTGCGGAAGGGAACGTTCCTTATGCTGAAAACAATTCTCTTCGACAACGACGGCGTGCTTGTCGACACGGAAGGCGTTTTTTTCGAGGCGAACCGTCATATGCTCAGGGAATTCGGACTGGATCTCTCCGAAAAGGAATTCGCGGAAATCAGTCTCGTGAAAGGACAGAGTTTCGCGGAAATCCTTGTCTCGCTCGGATATTCCTCCGATTTCGCGGAAAAAGCGCGTGGAAAAAGAAACCTGAAGTATGATGCCATGCTTCGGGAGCGGGGAGAGTCGCTCGTGATCCCCGGGGTGCGGGAGGTACTGGAACATTTGCACGGAACCTTCCGGATCGGTGTAGTGACCTGTTGTGCGGCCATGCATTTCAAGACAATTCACGAGGCGTCCGGTCTCTCGAAGTTTTTTGATTTCATTGTCAAAGGCGAGGAGTTTGTTCATCACAAGCCGCATCCGGAACCTTATCTGCTCGCTCTCAAACGGAGCGGTTCCCTGCCCGGAGACTGCATCGCGGTCGAAGATTCCCAGAGAGGCGTTGAATCCGCTCGAAATGCAGGTCTGCGAGTTGCCGCAATCCCCAGGGGAATCAGTTTGAACGGCGATTTTTCCGAAGCGACATGGCGCTTGAGGGATATCGGAGAATTGATGAAAATCGTTCAGGGAATAAAAGAATGATCCGGCGCATAGACGATTCCGCCCCTCCGGGACGGCCGGGGTCTCTGCCACAGAACTCTGCCGCGGATGGAAACGGAGCTGATTTTGAAAATATCCGCCATAAAATAAAGAAAGGAGACAGGATGTGAAACTGAATGTCGTAATGAGTGTGATTGCACTCGGAGCCGCAATTGCCGCTTCAGCGGCGGAACTTCCGAAACAGGAACCGATGCGTCTATGGGAAAAGGATGCCCCGGGAGCAAAAGGCCAGCGGCCTGTGGATATCCCCTCGATCACCCCCTACTTTCCGGAAAAACCGGCAAAGCTCCCCATGCCTGCGGTTGTCGTCTGCCCCGGAGGCGCTTATGGAGGACTTGCCATCGGACATGAAGGGGACTATTATGCGAAATTTCTCAATCAGCATGGAATTGCAGCGTTCGTCCTCAAATATCGGCTGGGTTCTCAGAAAAACGGCGGATACCGCTATCCCGTGATGAACTGGGACGCATGGCGCGCAATCCGAACCGTCAGGGCGAATGCGAAAAATTGGAACATCAATCCGGAGAAGATCGGCATCATGGGTTCTTCCGCAGGCGGACACCTCGCAGCCATGACCGCAGTGAAAAACGACAAGGGCGATCCCAAAAATCCTGATGTGATTGAACGCCAGAGCTCCCGTCCCGATTTTGCGATTCTCTGCTACGCCCAGACCTCCATGGACAAACGCTACGGAGCCTGCTGCGGATCGAAAAACAACCTGATCGGAGGAACCGCGACTCCCGAACAGGATGTCGCGGCCTATCGTTTTGTCTCAAAGGAAACTCCGCCGTTTTTCATCTGGCACACATGGGCGGACCCCGGAGTTCCTGTGCAGAACGCTCTCGATATGGCAGAAGCGCTGAATGCGTGGCGCATCCCGTTCGATCTTCACATTTTCCAGAACGGCGGACATGGAATGGGACTCCGTTCCAAACCGCCTTTCAAAAATGCCCATCCCTGGAGCGGAGATCTCGTTTTCTGGCTGAAAGAACAAAAAATCATACAGTGACCTTTCCCGTTTCTTTCCGGCGGAACCTTCCTTCCGCCGGATGCTTTCTCCGGAACAGGGAACAACTCCTTCTCCTTGAAAAAATGAGAATTGATGCTATATTTCCGGATGCGGAATTTCTGAAAAATCCGCATGCGGTTTATTTAATCACAAGGAGATTTTTCCATGTCTGACATGAAAGACTTTATCAAGGAATCGTTCAAACGTCATCTGACCCTCTCACTGGCGAAACGCCCTGACAAAGCCAGCGATCTGGATCGGTACCAGGCATTGGCTCTGGCCATCCGCGACCTGATCGTCGAACGGTGGCTCGCGCCCAGAGATGTCTACGAAAAAGATAATCCGAAAACGGTTTGCTATATTTCCCTCGAATTTCTGATGGGACGCACCATCGGCAACGCCATGATCAATCTCGGAGTTTATGATGCGGCGGAACAGGCTATGCGGGAACTGGGATTCGATGTGGAGGAACTGCGCGAACAGGAAGTCGATGCCGGACTCGGCAACGGCGGTCTGGGACGTCTGGCTGCCTGTTTCCTGGATTCCATGGCAACTCTTGAGCTGCCGGCGTTCGGTTACGGCATCCGTTATGACTTCGGTATTTTCAAGCAGGTCATCGAAGATGATTGTCAGGTGGAAGAACCGGACAACTGGCTCAGCCGCGGAAATCCGTGGGAGATCCGGCGGCCCGAGCTTTCCCGCATCGTCCGTTTCGGCGGACACGTCGAAGCCTATCAGGACGCCGGCGCAAACAAGCACCGCAGAAGATGGGTCAGCTCGCAGGAAGTTCTCGCCATGCCCTACGACACTCCGATTCCGGGATACGGCAACAATACGGTCAACACCCTGCGCCTCTGGTCTGCCGAAGCCGTCTGCGGATTCAACCTCTCCAAGTTCAATCAGGGCGATTACGTCAATGCGAACATTGAAGCATCGCTTTCCCAGAACATCACAAAGGTTCTCTATCCGAACGACAACAATTACGAAGGCAAGGAACTGCGCCTGAAACAGCAGTATTTCCTCGTCTGCGCCACCTTGCAGGACATCATCGGACGCATCAAACTCTACGGCGATTCCCTGAAGGATTTCCCGAAATATGCGGTCATTCAGCTGAACGACACCCATCCGGCACTCGCCATTCCCGAACTGATGCGCATCCTCGTCGACGAGGAAAACTTCCGCTGGGATGAAGCATGGGCGATCTGCACAAAGACCTTCAACTACACCAATCACACGCTCATGAGCGAAGCGCTGGAAAAATGGCCGATCAGCATTCTGGAAAAACTCCTTCCGCGCCATCTTGAGATCATTTACGAGATCAATTTCCGTTTCCTGCGCGAAGTCGCGACCCGCTATATCGGCGATAATGCACGGCTTTCAAGAATGTCTCTCATTGAGGAATCCCCTGTGAAAATGGCGCGCATGGCCTATATGTGCGTTGTGGCAAGCCGCCGCGTCAACGGGGTTGCCGCGCTCCATACGGAACTGCTGAAAAACGGACTCTTCCGCGACTTCAGCGAATTCTATCCCGACAAGTTCGTGAACGTGACAAACGGCATCACTCCGCGCCGCTGGCTGAGAAAGGCCAATCCGGAGCTATCCGAAGTCATCTCGTCCAAAATCGGCGACGGCTGGTGCAAAAACCTCGAAGAACTCAAAAAATTTGAAAAATATGTTTCCGACAAGTCCGTTCTGGATGCGGTTGCACGCGTGAAGCACAACAATAAAGTGCGTCTGGCGGAACACATAGAGGAAATCTGCGGAGTCAAAGTCAATCCGGACGCCATCTTTGATGTTCAGGTCAAGCGTCTCCATGAGTACAAGCGCCAATTCCTGAACATTCTCCGCGCAATCGCCCTTTATCTTCAGATCAAGGATAATCCGAATGCCGATTTTGTTCCGCGCGTCATTCTGTTCGGCGGCAAGGCGGCTCCCGGTTACTACATGGCGAAACTGATCATCCGTCTCATCAACGCGGTCGGCGACGTTATCAACGCCGACGCCGGAATTCATGACAAGCTGAAAGTACTCTTCCTCCCGAACTACCGCGTCTCCCTCGCGGAAAAAATCATTCCGGCGGCGGATATCTCCGAGCAGATCTCCCTTGCCGGTACCGAGGCTTCCGGCACCAGCAATATGAAATTCGCCCTGAACGGCGCTCTCACAATCGGAACCATGGACGGCGCCAATGTGGAAATGTATGAGCAGGTCGGAGCGGAAAACATCTTCATTTTCGGCATGAACGTGCAGGAAGTGAACGATCTCCGGGCCCGCGGCTACAATCCGAAGGATTTCATTGCCGCATCTCCGTACCTGAAACGGGCAATCGAACTCATCCGCACCGATTTCTTCTCCCCGGCAAACAGGGGCGTCTTCCAGCCGCTGATCGATTCCCTGAACTACGATTATTATATGGTCGCAGCCGATTTCGATTCCTATCTGGCAACCCATGAGCAGCTTGCAGAACTCTATCTCAATAAAAAGGAATGGACAAAACGCTGCATCCACAACATCGCCAACATGGGAACCTTCTCCAGCGACCGTTCCATCAAGGATTACGCAACAAAAATCTGGGAGATCGATCCGGTTCACGTTACCCTTCCCTCGGAAATCCGCGTTGAAAATTCCGCAAAAACCAGAAAAAGCAAAAAGAAATGAAGAGCGAACAAAAACGTCTTGTCATTTATCTCAGCGGCCCCATCATGGATGAACATGATGGAGCCGCAAGAGCCTGGAGGGAGGAGGCAAAACGACTCCTTTCTCCGGAATTCCGCCTTCTGGATCCCATGCGCCGCAAATTCATCGACCGTCAGGTCGACAGCGCCAACGAAATCGTCGAATTCGATCTCCAGGACGTCCGCGACGCGGATATCATCCTCGTCAATTACAGCAAACCCTCCATCGGAACCGCGATGGAAGTGTTCTATGCCGCCCACGACATCGGAAAATTCGTCGTTTCCTTCTCCCCCTTCTCTTTTGAGGAATGCAGTCCATGGATGGTCCGCTTCTCCACAAAAATCCTCCACTCTCTGGAGGAGGCGTGCGCTTATATTCAGGAACACTTCGGCAAAGCTGTGGAGGAAGATTGATTCACAACACTAAAATATTTTATATTTATAAAAATTAATTTTTATTAACAATATTCTCATCTCCGCTCCGTTTTATGAGAAAGGAACCAACAACCGGGAGGACAGAAAGATGAAGAAGCTGCTTACAACCACTGCCGCGATTCTTTCCGCGACAACTTTGCTGGGAGGAGCCATCTCCTCAGATTACAGTGTTTTTTCCGGATCATACCAGTTTCTTTCCTTTGGGCTGCCGACATTTTTCTGCGGAGTTATCGTCCCGCAGCCGTACATCATCGGAGCAATCCCGCTCACTCCGTACCGGGAAGTCACTCTGAAACAGGTTGTCCTTGACGGCGATCTTTACTACCAGTACCCGGATGGCTCGCTTTCACTGGCCCCGAGCGGAACGATCTACTCCTCCGCGCCGCTTGTTCTTGAGCAGCCTCTGCCATGGTATTTCCGTTCCTGGAATTCCTGGTGGCTCTGGAACCTGCCCCCGCCTCCCCCGAGACCTCCGAGACAGCCGAGACCTCCGAGACCTGAACCGCCACCATGGCCGAGACCCCCGAGACCCGAACCGCCACCATGGCCGAGACCCCCGAGACCCGAACCGCCACCATGGCCGAGACCCCCGAGACCCGAAC
>CALXMJ010000369.1 GCA_944389445.1 uncultured Victivallales bacterium
AAAGAGGAGATGGCGATTGCCAAAAAACTGATTGAAGCGGTCCGCTCCATGGACGACACACGTCCGCTTCAGGGCGACGCCGAAATCACATGGAACAACCAGCTTGACATCCTCAACATCCACTATCCGGAGTGGAGCGCGGGCGAAATCAACACCACCTATCCGAACGCCGGCGTGAACATGCCGAACGATACCTGGTATCTGCGGAAAGGCAAGGGGATCAAATCCTGGCGCGCGGAATTCGACTGGGACCGCCCGCTGGTCATCGGCGAATATTTCTGCAATTCGGACGCGCAGGTGGAAGAGTACTCCAGTTTCATGGGCGATACCGTCTTCGACTCGGAAAAATGGGCGAAACAGCGTCTTACCGGACTCGGCGCGGAAAACACCGAGGACTTCATGAAAAACCTCTTCACGGAAACGCTGAAGAAATATACCACCGAGTACCGAACCGTCGGAGTCGCCGGAATGAACATCTGGACCGGGGAAAAGGATCGCTTCATGCCGCAGCAGGTGGTTCGTCCCTACGATTTCCATCCGAATGCCGATTCCGGAAAAATGTTCCGCAGAAAAATTGTCGCCCTGAACGACGGGCGCATACCCCTCAAGCTTATCCGGGCGTCCCTGACCCTGGACGGGACAATCGTCTGGCAGAAGGAATACCGGTTCCACATCAATTCCGGAAGCAAGAAGGAAATCACGCTTGAAATCCCGATGCCCCGGGTGATGAAACCCGCCTCCGCGGAACTGCTGGTTGCACTGTTCACCCAGAACAATCCGGCCTATGCGCCGACTGAAGTCAGCCGCTATCAGGAGGAACTGTACATCGTACCGGAAATCAATCTTACCGGAGTCAAAGGAAAGATCGCGGCTCCCGGAAAGACCCCGGCTCTGGAAAAAGCACTCGCGCTTTACGGACTCAAGGGACTCCCCGAACGAATCACTCCCCAGACAAAACTGGCGGTGATCGCCTCCGGAACCTTCCGGAAAGAGATGGCGGATGAACTCGGAAAATTCGTGGAAAATGGAGGAACGGTTCTGATTCTTCCGCAGGAAGCATGGCAGCCGTTCCGTCTGGAACTCCCGGAACGGGACAAGGAGCATGCGGCAACTCAGGCATGGATGCGCACGCCTTCCCATCCGGCGCTGAAACAGATGAAAGAAGGGCAGTTCAGTTTCTGGAAACCGAACAATATCGTCTCCGTCGGCACCTTCAAAAAGCCGTTTGACGGAGCCTTCGAGCTTCCTCTTGACTGCGGCGGACGCTTCGGCATGCGCTGGACTCCTCTGCTGGATATCCCGGTCGGGAAAGGAACTTTCCTTCTGACGACGTTCGATCTGGAAAAAGCCGCTCCCGCCGATCCGGGCGCAAAACAGCTTCTGGCGAATCTGCTCGAATACGGCAGCACACGTGCGCCGGAAACCGGAACGCCGCTGAATCTTCTCGCGGGAACCAACACGGCTTTGACGGAAGCACTGGAACTGGCGGGAATCGCAGTCAGCGAAGGAGTCGGAACCGCGGGACCTGTTCTCGCGGATGCCTCCGCCGAGCTGACTCCGCAGATTCAGGCGGAACTGAAACAGGCTTTGAAACAGGGAAGAACGATCTGGCTGCACAATTTTGATCCCTCCACGATCTCGAAAGCGGCAGGACTGCTCCCGTTCAAGCCGGTACTTGCGAAGAAACCGGCGGGAGTGGAAGGCGCGGTCGTCCGTTCCGGCGATTCCCTGATGAACGGACTTGCCAATTTTGACTTCTTCTGGTATCGCGAAACAACAGGCGGGCATGGACAACTTGCAAAGAAAGTCGTTGCAAAAACCGGCGACTGGGTTCTCGAAACGCCCTGGGGCGGCGATGCGGAAAAACTGATCGTGCCCGCGTTCCTGACAAAAATCAAATCCGGCAAAGGAATCGTTCTTTTTGATACTCTCCGCTGGGAAAACGCCACCTCGTCCGAAACGGACAAGGCGCTGCGCATCGCCTCTCTGCTGGCACACAATCTCGGAGTCGCCTTCAAGCCGAAAACGGTACCGCACTACAAACGCTTCTTCGTCAACCTCTCCGGATTTGCCAACATGGGCTATTACGACCGGGTCGAAAACGACGGCAAGGGCGGATGGACCGATCAGGGGAAAAACGATATGCGCTTCTTCCTCATCAATCACACCGGCAAAATCAACGGCGCCGATGACGGCATGGACATCCCTGTTCCCGATTTCCCGACCAAAGTCGATTTCCAGAAGGTTGTCTATCAGCTCATTGATCCGAAAGCGAATGGAGGAAAAGCCGTAGTCAGCCTCGGAAGCGAAAAATTCGGGAAGAAACTTCCGCGACAGGCGGGCCCCTTTGCGGTTGGTCAGAAAGCGGATGTCCTCTGGTTCCTTCACTCTTCCGGATGGACCGGACCCACAGGCAGCATGATCGCCGAATACACCGTGACCTATGACGACGGCTCCTCCGTACGGATCCCGATCCGGAACGGCATGGAAGTCGGCGACTGGCACAATCCGAAAGCCTTCGGTGCCGCCACGGTCGCCTGGACCGGTTCCAATCTGTTCACTTCACGTGTCGGAATCTGGACCTATCCCTGGAAAAATCCGCATCCGGAAAAAACGATCCGTTCCATCGCTCTGAAAGGCGGACTTTCCCAGGCGCAGTATGTACTGCTTGCCATCACCGGCGGAATCGCCACCAGCGAAGCGGATGAGCCGATCGCCGAATGGAATTTTGAAAACCGGAAGTATTCCGGAAAACTCTGGAACCCGAAAACCGCACCGGAAAGGGTCAAAGACGGTTTCCGCTTCAGAGCCGGACGCTATTTCGGTTCCCCGCTGAAAAAGACAGATGTTCCCGCAGCGATGAAAACGCCGTACAGCATTTTCGCTGACTTCACCCCCGAGGCGGGACCGGACGGCTACATGTCCGGAATCGTTCAGTTGTGCGACTATATGAAAAGCGGATTCCGGATCGTTCTGCACAAGGACCTCCGGATCAATGTGGAAATTTTCCCCGGCGACGGCAAAAAAGCATGCTATCTCCGGGCAAAAACCCCGCTTGATCTCAACAGACGCGCAAACTGTGAACTGAAATTCGACGGGAAAAAAGCTCTGCTCCTGATCAACGGAAAACTCGATTCCATCATCGACTGCCCCTTCCCGAAGGAATTCCGCGGTGACATCATGTTCGGCAATGCCTCCGGATCGAAATACCATTTCAATGGCAGAATTCACAGAATCTCAATCCAAAAACAGAATCCATAACAAACATTTCCCGTCCGTGTCTGCCGGATTCCGGAACACGGACGGTCCTCCCCCGGAAAAAATTCACAAGGGAAGTTCAAGACGGGCCAGAGTCAGCTGCTGAAGGACTTCCTGCTTCCCTCCCCCGGAACAATACGCGAGCAGCAGAGCATGATCGGTAAAATGCATGGCGGTGTAGCAGTATCCGTGATCCGGGGAATCCTCCAGTACAAGATGTCCGAACCAGCTTTTCCCTTCATCGCGGCTTCTGGCCAGGACGAGCGGGGTTCGTCCCCAGCTGGCTGGCGTGCGAGAAACATTCCAGACCGGATTGTAATCGTTCCAGATTGCGAAAAGCTCTCCGGAAAACGGATTGCGTTTTATGGAAAGCGGCGAAACGGGCGAAAGAAAAGAATCATTCCGGACCGGATCACTCCAGGTCACGCCCCGATCCGGGGAAACCGCTGTGTACTGGGCACCGCTCCCGGTGCGGAAATAGGCAAAAAGACGCCCGTCGGCAAGCTCGACCACCCCCGGTTCCTGGAATCCGATTTCCATCCCCTGCGGCGGAGAAAGCCAGTTCGGAAGCTCGCGCCAGTGAACGCCCCCGTCATCGGAGGCGTAGAAGAGGACAAGTCCACGCATTTTGTTTTCCACCATTCCCTGATCGTTTCGCTGATAGGGATGAAAAGCGACCGGCAGCAGCAGGCGTCCATCGGAAAGCTGAATCAACCGGTCATTGTTCACAACAAAAAAACCGGGAACCCCGATAATATCGACCGGATCGCTCCAGGTCTCGCCCTCATCCGATGAGGTCCGCCAAAAGGGACGGCAGTTGCAGGCGTCTCCGTCGCTTTTGCGCAGATAGACAAGAGCGATCCTTCCATCCGCAAGCCGCAGGAGCGAGACGCTCATCACATTCCGGGCGTCATTCTTCACGAGGATTCTTTTTTCCGGAGAATAACTTCTTCCTTGATCGGATGAAATCAGAGCCACAAGATCCGCGGGCGCGTGGTCGCTCCACGAATCACCGTAATAGCGAGTGTAGACAAACAAGACCCGTCCGTCACGCAGCGAAACGAAACTCCCCTCTGAATTGCGCGGACAGCCGACATCCGGCGACAGCAGCAGAACACGATGAAAGGAAAATGGCTTCCTCATACCGACCTCCGTTTTCTCATGGTTCCGATACGATAAACCGACTTTCCTGTTTTGCAAGAAAAAAACGGAATCAAAAGAAAAAACCCCGGAAACAGTTTTTCCTGTTCCGTCAGACGATCTCCCCGAACAGAGTCATCGCCGTGGCATGCGTAATCCGGATTTGAAGGATATCGCCGTTCCGCAATTCGCCTTTCGGCTCGAATACGACCAGTTTATTCAGCTCGGTACGACCGCTCCAGCGTGAAGCGTTGCGCTTGCTGACCCCCTCGGCGAACACCTCCAGAACTCGTCCGACAAATTTATCATTTGCCTTTGCCGAATACTTTGCCAAATCCTCCAGGAGAATCTGATTCCGTTTTTCCTTGATGTTCTGCGGGACATCATCCTTCATCTGCTCCGCGGCCCGGGTTCCCTTGCGCGGAGAATATTTGAAAATGAAGGCATTGTCATAGCCGACCTCGTTCATGATGCGCCGGGTCGCCTCGAAATCCTCATCCGTCTCGCCGGGGAACCCGACGATGATATCCGTCGAAAAAGCGATTTCCGGACAGAGCGCCTTAAGTCTGTTCACAATCTCCATATACCGTTCCGCCGTATAAGGACGATTCATCGCCTTCAGAATCCGGTCCGATCCGGACTGAAGCGGCAGATGAATGCTCTTGCAGACTTTCGGCGTATGCGCAATCGCTTCGATCAGGCGCGTATTGAAGAATGCCGGATGCGGCGAAGTAAAGCGGATCCGGCGGATCCCTTCGATCTTTGCAATCGACTCCAGCAGATCGGCGAACGGAGAAAAATCATCCGGGAAGGAAATTCCGTCGATTCCGTAAGCGGCGACATTCTGTCCCAGCAGCATGACCTCCTTCACGCCGGAATCCGCGAGACGGCGCGCCTCCTCAATGATCCCCTCCGGCGAACGGCTGCGCTCGCGTCCGCGGGCGTATGGCACAATGCAGTAGGAACAGAACCGGTTGCATCCGCGCATAATGGAAATGAAATCGGAAAACGAATGCTTCCGCGTATGGGCGTCGATCCCATCCACATCCTTCAGATTGTCGTGCCCGGTCGATTCAATTTTCCTCTTTTCAGCCAGCGACGCGACAATTTCCGGCAGTTCGTGAATCTTATCGGTTCCGACCGCGAAGTTCAAATGCGGAATGGTTTTCAGCAGCTCCGCTCCGCGGCTCTGCGCCATGCAGCCCATGATGCCGAAAAGCAGATGCGGCTTCTCCTCTTTCAGACGGACCAGAATGCCGAGCTTGCCGATGGCTTTGCGCTCCGCCTGATCCCGGACACTGCAGGTGTTCAGGAGGATCAGGTCGGCGGACTCTTCGTCGGAAACGATGGTATGACCGTCGGCAGCGAGCATTGCGGCGGCGG
>CALXMJ010000370.1 GCA_944389445.1 uncultured Victivallales bacterium
CTTTGCTTGCGCTTATCCCTGTTTTGCGGCATCCGCCGGGATTCTGAATGCTTCGCTCCCCTGGCTCCTGAACGGGAATCATCCCGTTTCCGCATTGTTTCCCGCAATGATTCCCGGGGTGCTGACGGCATGGTTCCTGTTCGGAAGCAGAGAGGCTCTGATCAAATTTGTCCTGCCGTCGCTTCTGGTCTGTGCATCAATTTTGTTCTGGTCGGCGGAACGGGAGAAAGGGGTTGAGTCTTTTCTGCAAGGACGAATGTGCACGGGAGCGCAGATCGTGGCGGAACTGAACGATCCTTCGCTTTGCGGAGGTTTGCCCGCATGGCTGAAAAATGCGCCGTCGAATATTGCCGGAAGGGTAAGGGGGTTCCGTTATACATCCGATGATGAATGGAAGGAGACTTCCGGAAAGGTTTTCCTGCGGCTTCCGCAGAAGATGAATTTCTCTCCCGGATACGGGGATACGGTCCGGCTGACAGGTTTTTTCCGCCAGATTGAAGTCCTGCCGCTTCCCGGCGCGTTTGATTATGAGAACTATGCCCGTGTACGCGGCATCCGTTACACTTTTGTCGCGGACAGCGCGGAACTGGTCCGGAAGGATACCGGCCTGATGCGGCGTCTGTATGAGTTCCGGGGTTTTCTGCTGGAGGGGCTTGGAAAGGGAATGTGCCATGAGGAGTCGCGGATGATATCCTCGGCGCTTCTGTTCGGAATGAAACAGGGGATTGATCCGCAGACCCGCGATGATTTTCTGCGCAGCGGCACGATTCATGTGCTTTCGGTCAGCGGACTGCATGTAGGGCTTTTTTTCAGTGTTCTGATTCTGTTTCTGCGCTTTTTCCCGTTTGCGGTCCGCTGGTTTCTGGTTCTGGTTCCCGTGTTTGTGTATGCGGTCTCGACAGGGATGCAGGGGCCTGCGTTCCGGGCGTTTGTGATGTTTGCCGTCTGGTGCACTCTCCGTGCGTTCCTGCTGAGGACAAATGCGCTGAACACGATCGCGTTTGCGGCGGTTCTGCTGATGCTCTGGAATCCGGCGGTTCCGCTGGATATCGGATTTCAGTTTTCATTCCTCTGTGTGCTGTTTCTGCTTCTGAGTTCGGATTTTATCTCCGGGCTCCGCTTTGCGATGATGTCGAGATGGAAGTACTCATTGAGCGGGATTTCGCGTATCCGCCGCTGGGGGATCTGCTTTGTGTCCATGAGCGTCGCGGCTTCACTGGTGGCGTATCTGAGCAGTTTTGCGGTTTCCCTGTTTCACCAGGGATTGTTTTCGCCGTGTGCGGTTCCGGCGTATCTGCTGATGGCTCCGTTTGCATGGCTCTGTTTTGCGGTGTTTGTGTTCGGAGTGCTGTTCTGCTGGGTGCCGGGAGTGCTCTGCTTCTGCGGTTTCCTGATGGATCCGCTGCTGTATGTCATCAAAGCGATATCGCATCTGTTCGGGGAGGACGGGTTTGTGTATACGGAGCGTTCTCCGTGGTGGCTGGCTCTTCTTTTTCTGATTCTGCTGGGATTGATTCTGACGGTGAAGCGGCGGAAATGGTTCGTGTCCTGCGGAATTGTACTGTGTTTTCTGATGTTTGTCTCTGTGATGCTGCCGATATTCATGTCGCCGGAACTGCTGGCTGTGAGCGGCGGAGGGGTACGGCCGATGGTGATTTTGACGGCTCCCGCATCTTCGAGGGCCGTGGTGATCAACATGCCGGATTATGAATCGGCGCGCGGTGCGGCGGCGTATTTGCGGACTCGGGGAATCCGAATGGCCGACGAATTGTTTTTCGAAGCGTCCCGAAAGGAAAACTGCGGGGGTGCGCGTTCATTTCTGCGGATGCAGGATGTCCGTGTGCTTGTTGTTCCTGTGACGCCGAGGGCAAACGCCGTTTACGCGCGGAAAACTCTGGAGACCGCGGCGGAACAGGGAATTCTGAGTACAAAATTTTCCGGATTGATGGATGTGAAGATCAATGGGGAGAGTTCCCGTTTCCAATGCGGCGGACCGTGGAAAGGGATTGAAGTGATTCTGAAAAATCTGCCGGAAGGCGGAGTTGTTCTGGAAGTCCTGAAATCAGGCCGGTTGCTGCATTCCGCTTTTCTTCCGTTGAGCGCCGAAAAGCGCGTTTTCCTTCTGCCGTTGTAGAATCTCTCCGGAGATAAACAGGGAAAACGCGTCCGGACAGGTCATTGTCCCGTCCGGACGCGGGTGGTTTGATGCTCGGACGCCGCCGGTCAGAACTGTACCGCCTTTTTCCCCTCGTAAAAGGCGCAGATGTTCAGTTTGATGACTTCCGGTTTCTTGTTGAAGCAGTCGATGATGGCTTCTTCGAATGCCCGGTCGAAGTCCATCTTGTCGGCGCCTTCCAGATAGCGGTCGATGAGGATCGCGGAAAGGGCGCCCATGATGACGGAATTCGCACATTTGAGACTTCCGAGGCTGAGAGCAATATCGAGCGCTTTGATGCCGAAAACCGGATGGGTTTCCGCAATATGGGTCGGGACCCTCATGGTGGAACTGTCGTAGATCAGGACTCCGTTCGGCTTCAGTTCATGCATGAATTTGTCGAGTGCGACCTGGGTCATGGCAATCAGCAGATTGCAGTTGTCGTCGATGACGGGCGAACCGATCAGATTCCGGCTGAGAATCACCGAGCAATTCGCGGATCCGCCGCGCTGTTCCGGTCCGTAGGATGGAAGCCAGGTGACGTTGAAATTCCGCAGTTTCCCCATGGTCGCCAGCATGATGCCGAGGCTCAGAATGCCCTGTCCGCCGAATCCGGCGATTTTGATTCTCCGTTCATTTTCAAAAATCTTCGACTGGTTTTTGAAGTCCGACGCTACCCCGATGTTGAGTTTCGGCGGGAAGAGAACCTTTTTCACCGATTCCGGATCGTGAACCGGCGGCGCAATATAGTGTTTGACCGCGCTTTCCGCATTGTCGCGGAAACAGCCGAGCGGGAAGTAACG
>CALXMJ010000371.1 GCA_944389445.1 uncultured Victivallales bacterium
GAACACATATCCGAAAAAGGAATCCTTCAGCACGGACTATTCCGCACAGATCCAGAAAATAGAACAGAACAGCGCTCTGAGCAAAGAATCCAAAGAGGAACAGCGCACCGCGGTCGAAGAACAGAAAAAAGCGGAGGAACTCGCCTATACGATCTCCGGCAGAATCGGAAAGGCGCTGGAACCGGTCTTCCGCCCGCTCGGATTTGACTGGAAAATCTCCACGGCGCTGATCGGGGCTCTCGCGGCAAAAGAGGTGTTTGTCTCCCAGCTCGGCATTCTGTACGCCGTCGGAGACGCCGATGAAACTTCGACACCGCTGAAGGAGCATCTAGTGAAAAATTACACACCGCTCCAGGGATTCTGCATCATGCTGTTCTGTCTGCTCTCGATTCCATGCATGGCAACCATTGCGATCGTCCGCAGAGAAACGAATTCCTGGAAAATGGCGCTGGGACAGGCCGTCGGACTTCTGCTCTGCGCCTATCTGCTGACCTTCTTTGTCTATCAGCTCGGATCGGCACTCCGGATCGGCACCGGTTTTCTCTCATAACCAGCGGGGACGGGACCAGAAACGGATCTCCTCCTTCATTTTCGGAATCTGACGAGTCAGGTCTGCGAACTCGGCGCGCCAGAACGGTTCCGTCCCCCAGTCGGGAAACGTCTCGGAAAAACGGAGATCGTTCCTCTGCATTGCGCACCAGGAGAGAAAATAAAGCATCCGCATGGCGCGCAGACATTCAACAACAGCAAAAGAAGATTCATCGAAATCCCGGAACAGGGAGTATCCGTCGAGAATCGCGCGAGTCTCCTCCGGGCATTGCGAGGGAGAATCCGGCAGAAGCATCCAGAGGTCCTGAACGGGAGGACCGGTCAGCATATCGTCGAAGTCGATCAGAATCAGTCCCTCCTCCGGACGGGAGAGGATGTTCGCCCGGTGGAGATCCCCGTGAAGACGCAGGAACGAATCTCCGGCAGGAAATGCCCCGGCGGAAATCTCCGCGCTTTCATTGCAAATCTCCGTAAAGCGCCGGAAAAGGAACTCGTGCGGAAACACTCCGCTGGAAAGACGTCCGGTCACGGAATCAATCAGGGAAAAAGGATCAAGGACCATGCGATACTCCGCAGTCCGGCGGCTTCCGACGGCATGCAGCCGCGCAACAAGAGTCCCCGCCTGTTTGAGTTCATCCGGCGACTCAAACGAAACATCGCGTCCCCGTTTTTTCGGAAATACCGAAAAGGGAATTTCTCCGAGCCATCCGAGCGTGGAACCATCCGCCAGCACATAAGGCGGAACAACGGGCACATCGGAATCCGCACACTCCCACAGGTAATCATGTTCATCCAGGATTGCATCGGCGCTCCAGCGCCCCGGCCGGTAAAACTTTACGACCAGACACTCCCCGTCACCGGCGGTCCGGACTTCATATACCCGGTTGATGTAACTATGGAACGCCGAAGCGAATCCTTTCAAATCACATTCCAGAGCCGTTTCCAGAACGGGCAGAAAGAGTTCGGGGGTCAGGTCATCGAAATCGGAACGCATAAAATCTTCTGTTTCAACCTCTGATAGAGAATAAAAAAAACCGCTCCGCCGGACGTTTCCGACGCCCGCAGCGGAACGGAACGCGACTTTTCCATCCGCATCTCAAAAGGAAAAGGCCCGGGAAGCCCGGGCCCTGTGAATACGGTATGTTATTCAGCGATGGCTACCACGTCATCGGCCTGAAGCCCCTTTTCACCTTTGGAGACAATGAATTCAACCGACTGCCCCTCTTTCAAAGTCCGGTAACCATCTGATTTGATGGAGCTGTAATGAACGAAAATATCTCCGCCCTGCTCACGCTCAATGAAACCGAATCCCTTGGCGTTGTTGAACCATTTGACTTTTCCTTTTTCCTTGTCTGCCATTTTCCTCTCCTGCTTTCCTTTCAGAATACCTTTGATTGCCTTTCAGGTCTCCTTTGTTTTTTCCCTGAAAAACAAAACCGGAAACACCTTCTTTCCGTCTATATTAATTATGCAACATAAACATGATTTTGTGAAGGGGGAAAACCGGAAAAAACAATAAAAAAATGAAAAAAAATCCTATTTTCACGGTTTTTTCAAGATTTCTTCGAAAAAAAGAATCGTTTTCTAAAAAAAGCGCATTGTTTCTTTCAATGACTTGTCCGGGTGAAAGGGGATTCAGAACACGGAGCTGTGGAAAAGACGAAAAAAGCCGCGGAAACCGGATCACAGCTTCCGCGGCGGAAAGATTTCCCAGGCAGGAGCAATCACCCGATGGGAACTCCGCTGGGGAAATCCGGCTGATCCACCGTCACCAGACTCAGACGGTCGCCGGTGCCTGCCGCCAGGAGCATTCCACAGGATTCCACTCCGCGAATCTTCGCAGGTTTCAGATTCGCAATGATGACAATGATCTTCCCGACCAGTTCCTCCGGTTTGTAAAACTTCGCGATTCCGGAAACGATCTGCCGTTTTTCCGATCCGACCTCCAGTTGAAGACGCAGAAGTTTTTCCGTGCCTTCGACTTTGTCCACCGCCAGAATTTTCGCGGTTTTGAGCTGGACCTTTGCAAAATCGTCGATGGAAATCGCAACACCTTCCGGAACAGCGGCTTTTGAGGAATCCTCTGCCGCTTTTTTCTGTTCCGTCTTCTTTTCCGCTTTCGGAAGCTCCGGAGATTCGAGCTGAATCCGCGGGAAAAGAGCATCAATATCGGAAATGCGCTGTCCGGGGACAAGCCCGCCGGCATTTCTCAAATCCTCAAAGCTGAATTCCCCGGAAACGCCGAGCGTTTTCAGCAGAAGCGCCATCTTTTCCGGCATGACCGGCTGAAGCAGTCCGGCGACGATGCGCAGCGTTTCGGAAGCCACATACAAAACGGTTCCGAGCCGTTCCATCTCGCCTTTTTTCGCGAGGGTCCACGGGGCGGTCTGCTCCATGTAGCGGTTCGCCGCACGGACGGCGCCGATCACCTGCTCGATTCCACGGTCGAGGCGCAGTTCGCGGACGGATTTTTCCATGGCGTCCACCGCTTCGGCGACCTGTCCGTAGAGCTGTTTGTCCACCATTTCCAGAATGCCGGGCGCGGGGATTTTTCCGTCGAAATAACGAATCGTGAGTTTGACCGCACGGCTGAGCATGTTGCCGAGGTCATTTGCCAGATCGCTGTTGTAACGGGCGACAAACGCCTCCTCGGAAAACGAGGCATCCTGTCCGAGCGACATCTCCGAAAGCAGGAAGTAGCGGAACGCATCCACGCCGTATTTCTCCGCCATATCCATCGGATTGACGACATTTCCGCGGGACTTGCTCATTTTATCCTTGCCGATCAGCCACCAGCCGTGAGCAAGAATCGTCTGCGGCGGTTCGAGGCCGATCGCCTTCAGCATGGTCGGCCAGTAAACGGTATGGGTCGTGAGGATGTCCTTGCCGATCAGATGATGAACGTTCTTCCAGTATTTTTCAAAATTCGCCGGGTCTTTTCCGTAGCCGATCGCGGAAATGTAGTTGATCAGCGCATCGAACCAGACATAGCAGACATACTCCTTGTCGAACGGAAGCTCGATTCCCCATGAAAGACGGGATTTCGGCCGGGAGATGCAGAGGTCCTCCAGCGGTTTCTTCAGAAAGCCGAGCGTCTCATTGGCACGGTACGCGGGGAGAATGAAATCGGGATGTGTCTTGATGTAGTCGATGAGCCATTCCTGATAGCGGCTCATACGGAAGAAGTAGTTCGATTCGACGATTTCATTGGTCGGCCGATGGCAGTCCGGACAGAGATTTCCGTCGACGAGGTCCTTGTCCGTGAAGAAACGCTCGCAGGGAACGCAGTAGTGTCCCTGATATTCCGCCTTGTAGATGAGATCGCGATCGTAGAGATCCTGGAGCACCTTGCGGACGATCTCTTTGTGACGCTCCTCGGTCGTGCGGATGAAATCGTCGTTTTTGATGCCGAGTTTTTTCCAGAGCTCCTGGAAACGGACCACGGTGGTATCGCACTGTTCGATCGGGGTCATATTGTGTTCCGCGGCGGCTTTCTGGACTTTCTGTCCGTGTTCATCGGTTCCGGTCAGAAACCAGACGTCCTCCCCCATCGCGCGATGGTACCGGGTGACAACATCTCCGAGAATCGTGGTGTAAGCGTGGCCGATGTGCGGCTTGTCGTTCACATAATAAATAGGCGTAGTCAGATAAAACGACGACATAACAGCTCCTTTTTGTTAAAAATCATGTCAATAAAATATAACACAACTTGAGGAATATGCCACTTGGATATACATTAACACATCATAAAAAAACAGAAAACAGAAGGAATCGACAATGAAAGAACCTGTCAAACACTCCGAACTGCCCGTCGAAATGACCTGGGACCTCTCGAAAATGTATGTTTCTCTCGACGACTGGGAAAAGGATTTCCGGAAGATTGATCCGCTCGTCAGAAAACTGCTTGCGTTCAAGGGAAAACTCGGCGATTCCCCCGCGACGCTCGCCGCCGCGTTCAAAGCGGAGGATGAACTCGGATTCCTGCTCGAAAAACTGCATACGTTCGCCCACCTGCGCTCGGATGAGGATACCGGCATCTCCGAAAACAGAGGCAGAGTCGACCGCATTCTCTCCAAATCCGCCGAAATCGAAGGGGCAACCGCATGGTTCGAACCGGAAATCATGGCGATCGACCGGAAAAAATTCAAGGAGTTTGCAAAATCCCCTGAGCTCAAATTCTACAAACTGACGCTGAAGCGTCTGGAAGCCGATCGCCCGCATACGCTCTCCGAAAGCGAGGAACGTGTGCTCGGGCTCTCCTCGGAAGTGTTCGCGGGACCCTACAAAACGTTCTCGGTCATGAACGATGCCGATCTGCAGTTTCCCGTCGTCCGGGATGCGCAGGGCGGCGAGGTCCGGCTCACGCACGGCAACTACATCAAGCTGCTGGAATCCTCCGACCGCGAAGTCCGAAAGGGGGCGTTCCATGGGATGTACTCCACCTACGAACAGTTCAAAAACACGTTTGCGGCGATCCTTGACACCGCAGTCCGGACTCATACGGTCGAAGCGAAACTCCGGAAGTTCAAATCCGCTCTGGAAGCCTCTCTGCACGAGGATGCCGTCCCGGTCACGGTTTACAACTCGCTCATCGACACGGTTCACGACAGCATCGAACCGCTCTACGACTATTTCAAATTCCGCGCAAAACGTCTCGGTCTCAAGAAGCTCGACATGTACGACATTCATTGTCCGCTGGTTCCCGAGGCCGCCGTCGAAGTTCCCTGGGAGGATGCGGTACGGCAGGTCAAAGCGGCGCTCCGTCCGCTGGGAGATCTCTACTGCTCCATTCTCGACCGCGCGTTCTCCGAGCGATGGATCGACATTCCCGAAGCCAAAGGCAAACGTTCCGGCGCTTATTCCAGCGGCTGTTACAAATATCCGCCCTATCTGCTCCTGAATTATTCCGGAACGCTTGACAGCGTCTTCACGCTGGCACATGAGCTCGGGCACTCCCTGCACTCCTACTTCTCGGATCAGGCGAACGATTACCACTATGCCGGCTACCGGATTTTCGTAGCGGAAGTTGCCTCCACCACAAACGAAATTCTCCTCCAGCATCATCTGGTCTCGCAGACGAAGAGCAAGGCGGAAAAAGCGTATCTGCTGAATCATCTCATCGACACAATCCGGGGTACGCTGTTCCGTCAGACCATGTTTGCGGAATTCGAACGGGACATTCACGCCATGGCGGAAGCGGGGGAACCGCTCACGGCGGACGCTCTCTCGGCTCATTACTTCGAGCTCAACAAACGGTATCACGGCCCCGGAGTCGAGCCCGGCAACGCGATCCGTTACGAATGGGCGCGCATTCCGCATTTCCATTATGACTTTTATGTTTACAAATATGCAACGGGCATCTCCGCCGCGCTGGCGCTCTCGAAAAAGATTCTCGCGGGCGACACGGAAGGATATCTGCGGTTCCTGAAGGCGGGAGACTCCAAGGAGGTCATCGACATCATGAAAGATGCCGGCGTTGATTTCACATCTCCCGCCCCGGTGCGCGATGCCATGAGCATTTTTGCCGAACAGGTGAAAGAGCTGAAAAAGTGCCTGAAATAAATTTTTCCGCCTCTCTTGCTCTGCCAAGCGGATTGATTCTGCCATCCCGGGTTCTGCTCTCTCCGATGGAGGGGATTCAGACCCCGGCGTTTGTCCGTGCGGCAACGGCTCTTCGGCTGGTCGATTTCTGGATCACTCCGTTTTATTCGGTTTCGCCGGATGCGGTCCCATCGAAACAGGTTTTGAAACGCCGTTTCGCCCCCTATTTTGAAACGGGACTGCCGTTTACTGTTCAGCTGATCGGCCATGCGCCCGCGGAACTGGCGGCATGTGCGGCGCATCTGGAAGAGATAGGGGTGAAGGCGATCAATCTCAATCTGGCGTGCCCCTCAAAAACGGTCCTCGGACACGGCAACGGAGGAGCTCTGCTGAAAAATCCCGATGTGCTGAAATCTATCGTCTCAGAAGTCAAAAAAGCGATTTCCGCACACATTTCCCTCAGCGTCAAACTCCGCGCGGGATTCGATTCCGATGCCGAACTGAGGAATCTGATTGCCGCGGTCGAAGACGCCGAACTCATTGTGTTTCATTATCGCACGGTTCTGGAAATGTATCATCCCATTGCGAACGGACTGGAGAGACTCGGGAACGCTGTCGAATCGGCAAAAAATATACCGGTCATCGGCAATGGCGATATTCAGTCCCCCGGCGATGCCCGTCGCATGGTTCAGGAAACCGGATGTGCCGGCGTTGCTCTCGCGCGCTTCTTCCTGAAAAATCCCGGCATTCTGAATGCAATCCGGAACGGAAAACTCCCCTCCCCTCAGACATGCCGCCGTGCCATGCTCTCGGAAATGAGAAACTGCCGATCCGAACTCGGACCTCTCCTGGAATTCGCCAGAACGGGAATGGAACAACAAGAATTCCGCTCATTCCTGCTTGAACTCGGCATCCGGAAGAAAAAAACTTAAAAAAAACCTCTTGAAAACACAAATTTTTGTGAGCTTTTGCATGAAAGGCAAAAGCGGATCAGAAGTTTGGGGAAAACGGGGAGCGCGAGGGGAGAAGAACAGCTTTTCAAAGCGGTTTTCTCCCCTCGCATCCTCTTTCAGCAATCTTTTTGTGCTGCGCTATTTTACTTTTCGAAGGTTCCGTGCTCCGCACGGCCAGCGTCTCGCCGCTGGACCGCGACAAGGACACTGTCCTTGACCCGAGAAAAATGCATCCGCATTTTCCGTCACGCAGCTTCGCTGATGAATTACAAGTTATGGTAGAGTTTCTTTACGACATCAGCAGAAAGTTTGCGACGGCGGAATTTATCAAAAGAGCCCGCGAGATTCAATCCCAGCGGTTTGCTGCGGATATCTGAGCCCATACGATGGAAGCTCATAGCATCGTTGAACTGCCAGATTGTCAGACCGCAAAGTTCCTCCGGCACACTTGAGACAGATTTGATGACTGCTTCCAGATATTCCGCCTGGAACTCCTCGGACCACTGCGTTTTCGCCAGATCGCGCTGACCGTAGATGCCGCAGCATCCCATCTCGCTGACCATGATCGGAGTGTTCTCTCCGACTCGGTCACGGAAGTATTTCAGGACTTTTTTCTGCATCGGCGGAATCTCATCCGGCGGCTCTACCCCTTGCAGATGTTCCCCGATCCAGCCGGGATAGATGTTGTAGGCAATCATATCCAGCAGAGGATGACAGATGTCATTCCTGGTATGGTTGCAGGCAAAGGTGACAATGCGGCTGGAATCCTCGTCCTTGATGGAACGGACAAGCTGATCTGTAATCGCATAGCCCTCCGGGGTGGAGGAATCGTGTTCATTCAGGAACGCCCAGATAATCACGCTCGAATGATTGATGCTGTTTCGAACCATCAGCCGGGTTTGCAGTTCCTGAAGCGAACGGAATTCCGGATCCGCCATCTGGCTTCCCGAATTGCCCCAGCCGAGACTCTCTTCCCACACGAGCATACCGAACTCGTCGCAGAGATCAAGAAAGCGCTGATCCTGAGAGTAATGACAGCCCCGAACCATATTGCAGTTGAGGTCGCGCAGATTCTGGAGGTCTTCAATCATGACCTGTTCAGGCGTGGCAGGACCGAATTCCGGATGCGATTCGTGACGGTTGAAGCCTTTCAGATAGATCGGCTTCCCGTTCAGGAGCAGACAGCGTTTTCCGGTACGGATCGTCCGGATTCCGAAGCGTTCGACAATACGGTCGTTTCCGAAGAGGACTTCGAGTGTATGCAGTTCCGGTTTTTCCGGAGTCCAGATCCGGAAATCGGGAACAATGCATTCCACTGTTCCGCCCTGTCCGACCTCTGCACTCCGGAAGTCATTCTCGGTATCGAAACGGAAACGGACCGTTTTCGTTCCCTCCACCGCTCCGGAAAAGAGAAAGCGGAGCGAGACCTTTCCCGTTTCGTGGCAGAGCGTGCGGACCTGAACGCGGTCGAGGGCACATTCCGGAAGCTGCTGCAGTTCAATATTCCGGTAAAAACCGCCGAATGCGTAAAAGTCGTAATTCGGCAGGAAAAGTTTCATTTTTTCGGGATCGAAATTGTTGTCGATCGCGGCGGTGATGACATGTCTGCCGGCCTTCAGCGGACCTGTTTCAAATTCGACACCGCTGTATGGAAGATTTGTAAAACCGACCTCTCTTCCATCGATGCGGAAGCGCGCCCGCAAACCGATTCCGGCGATTTTCAGAATTCCGCGCGGTGAATCTTCCGTCAGCAGGAATTCGCGTCGATAAAGTCCTGTTCCGCGTTTGCAGCGATAGGCCGGTGTGGTATCGAAGGCTCCGGGCACGGACATGATGTCATCGGGAACAAAAGTGTTTTCATCGACATCTTCCAGAAAGGTTTTTTCGCAGAAACGGAACTTCCAGATGCCGTTCAGATCGGTAATGGAACGGCCCGGATACAGAGGATAAGAACGCATGATTTCAGTCTCCTTGTTGAATTTTACGGGAAATGGCGGAACAATCCATCTGTTTTTCTTAATTTGCTCTTGTTTTTTTGATTTTCAATGATATAAATGATGTTAAAAAGACAATTTTGACGCAGAAGAAAAAGGAGCCGTCCTCATGCAGAGTCTGACAATCCGCCGTCTCGGATTTCCGGAGCGCCCGCCGGGACATCTGCCGTTCTATCCGCGTTCCTGCGGCACAAACTGTTTTTTCGGCAACGGGGAGGACAATCCGCCAAGTGAAATCACGGAACTCTGCTGGATTGCGGAAGGGGCCTGCACGTTTGAAATCGGCGACCTCTCCTATACGGTTCAGGAAAACGAATCCATCTACCGTCTTCCGGGGGAGAAACGGATCAAGCGGTCCGCACCCGGGAGACGCACCGTTGTCTACTGGGCGGCGTTCGACGGCCCCGGCGCGGCGGATTTTCTGCTCTCCTACGGCTATCCGCGCGGCCCGCTGAAATCCGGGAAATGCCCGGTGCATCTGTTTGAAGAAATTCAGCATTCGCTGGACACCCTTCTGCCCTCGGAGCTGCGGAGACTCGTTGCGCTTTACACGGAACTGATCGGCATGATGGGCGAGGAGCAGGACCCGCTCAGCCGCAAGGGGCTGCTCTTCCGGGATTGTCTTGCTCTGATTCAGACCCGGTATCAGGATCCGTCTCTCAATGTAAACTCTCTTGCGGAAGGGCTGAAGGTTCACCGCACGACGCTGGATCGTCTCTTTCTGCGCGAAACCGGAATTCCGCCGAACCGCTATCTGCTGAAGATCCGTCTTCATCACGCGCTCTCGCTTCTGAGCCGCACCAAGGATTCCATTGCGGAGATTGCTTTGCAAACCGGATTTTCGCGTCCGAACTACTTTGACCGGGTTTTCCGGGAAACCATGGGAATCCGTCCGATGGAGTACCGGAGAAGGAAAATGGAAGGGATCTGAACATGCAGCAGGAAAGTAAAAATAAAAAAAATGAGACCATCCATTATTACCACAACAGTTTTTCCTACGATGACAAAAGTCAAAGTCAGCATCAGACTCAGACTCATATCGCGTGGAATTTTGAAGAGAATATCAAATCAGCGCTTCCGGTCTGGCCGAATTTCGTCAACCGTACACACTTTCATCCGAACATCTGGGTCGACCACACGAACTTCATCTATACCGCCGTGGAGATTCCGCTGGAGGGGAATATGCGTTTCCGGCAGCGGGATGAAAGTATTGTCGTGGCTCCCGGAGAAGCCTATCTGATCCATCGCGGAGAAAACAGCCGTCTGGAATGCGGTCCCGCCGGATTCTGCCGGAAAATCTCCATCGGACTCTCGGGCAATTCTCTTCCTTCGATCCTCATGGATACAGGGTTGATCAATTACACCAGAATCAAACTCGCCGATCCGGAAAAAGTGTTCCATCTGATTGTTGAAATTGAAAAAAGACTCAATGTTGAGGCGAAACCCGATGAGCTGGTCAGAGAGATTTCCATTCTTTGCTATACCCTTCTTCTGGAACTGGCGCGGGCTCTCCGTTTCAAGTATCCCACCACTCTGGCAAAAGCCATGGAGCTGATGACCATCAATCTTGCGCGCAAGCTCACGATCCGGCAGATCGTGGGGGAACTGAACATCAGCCAGGACAAGCTCGAAGAGCTTTTTCTGCGCCGTTTCCGGAAATCACCCAAGGAATATTTCCTCGATTTGAAAATGGAAAAAGCAAAACAGCTTCTTTCCCGAACGGATCTTTCTGTCAAGCAGATCGCCAATCAGCTCGGATATCAGGATCAGATGAATTTTTCCCGTCTCTTCCGGAAAAAAACCGGGAAAAACCCCATGCTCTACCGGAAAACCGAGTCCAACCAAAAAAGAACATAACATTCCGGAAAAACAACATAACAAAGAGATTTTACCCTCTTGTCTTTTTCCCTGTTTTCTCCTATAATTTATCTCTGACAGAGCGCCGGAGCGACAGCTGCCGGAGCAATGAATTTTCAGAGAAAGGATCAAACATGCAGTTTACGGTAGAAGCGGATTCTCCGCATGAAAGCATCTTACGCCACCGGATTACGGGGCACGAGTATTTTACGTTGATAGAACTTCTGATCACCATTGCGATCATTGCCATTCTGGCCGGTATGCTTCTGCCTGCGCTGAACAAGGCCCGGGAAAATGCCAGGAAGGCAAGTTGTTTCAGCAACTGCAAGCAGATCGGGAACGCGGCGGCGATGTACCGGGGCGATTTCAGCGACTGCGTTGCTCCGCAGTACTGGAGAGAAGCCGAATCCACCGGTCCCGGACATCTTTATTCCTCGCTGTATCACTGGGATTATTATTTTGTCAAATACTATATGAACGGCAGCACATCCCCCTCCGGCTGGCCGGTCGGGGATGCGTGGAAGGTCATGCACTGCCCATCGCACGTGACGGACGCGGCACCCGCGCCGAGAAGCTATGCGCTTCCCTATCACTGGATCTATATTGATACCGCCCCGAGAGCGACCAGTTCCATGTACCGCACCCCCTCCGCGATCTATTTTCTAGGCGAGGTGGACTACAACAATCTTCTGGGAGAGTCCGAAGAGACGTTCACGACCTCCCGTTGCGGGCGTTCCGCTTCGAATGCCTCCGTCGATCTTTCCAATTCCCGGCAGATCGGCCCGAACCACCTGAACAGTGCCAATCTTCTTTTTCTGGATGGACATGCCGCATCGCGTGCCGAGTGGAAAAACCGTCAGACGGTTGCCTATTACGGCGGAGCCACGGAAGTTTCCGTCCGCAATTTCACGGAGTAGAACCAGACCGGTCTCCCGTTTTCCAGTTTCATCAATCAAAAGAAAGGATTCCTTATCATGAATTTTCAGACAAGCGGCATGTTTTTTCTTCTGCTCTTTTCCGTCTTCACTCTTTCTGCGGACTTCAATGCCGAGTTCGACGGAAAAACAACCGTGACGCATTCGAAAGATCAGCGGATCTCCTTCCGGACGGAAAATGGAATTTCGGGAGTCATGATCCGGAAAAACTTTCCCTCGCTGAAAGTGACGGCCGGTGCGGACGGGCTTGTCATTGACGGATCGAAAGAGGCGCTTACCAGAAAGAAGCCGCTGATCGTCCGTTTTTTCCTTCCGAAACAGGATCAGGTAAAAGATGTGTTCCGCGGAAAAAAATTGACTTCGGAAGTGACGGTGAAAGCCGATCGTTCCACATCCGGCATGATCCTCATTGAGGGCCGTCAAAACGGAAAGCATTACCATGCGGGAAAATTTGTTCCCGTGGGCACGACGTTCCAGACGCTGCGTTTCTCCGAACAGATTCCGACAGGAGTGGAAGGTCTCAGTCTGCGGTTTGATCTTCACACTCCGGCGATCTGCACGATCCGCGGTGCGGGAATGACGGCAGCCATCATGGAAACGATCCGTCCCGCGAACCGGAACCAGATCATCAACGGCGGAGCGGAACGCGGCTGGTACGGCACCTATATCGACGACTTGAATGCAAAAGGCGTTAACGGGAAGGAGATCCGGTTCGACGGAAAAATTATTGATTTCGGGCGCAAGTTTGCCATCGACGACAAAGTCTTCTATTCCGGCCGTCATTCGTTCCGGATCGAAGGGAAACCCTATGCGACCGGCAGTTTTTATCTGAATCCGGTCAAATACATTCCCGGTCAGCCGTTCACGGTCTCGTTCCGGGCAAAGGCGGAAAAACCGGGAACTCCGCTGAATTTCGGACTGTTTCTCGGCTTCTCCCGAACTTACGCCATTCCGCTGACGGCAGGAACGGAGTGGAAAAAATATGAGATCACCATCCCGCGATGGGGCGAAAAAGCTCCCGGGATAACCCCCATCGGCGACGTGGTCAAAGGAAGCATCTTCGAAGAGGTCTATCCGCGTTTTGATCCCTTCGGAACGGTCTGGATCGACGACTTCGCCTGTTCCTCCGGCACTCAGGCTCCGTTTGAAAACGATCCTCTTTTTCTGCGCGGAACCTTGAATTCGCCGTCCTCCTATTACAAGGAAGGCGAAGCAATCCGGATGCTCATGGAAGTTGAAAATCCGGGAATCGCGGTAAAAAATGCGGAACTGACCTATCACATCCGGGATTTTTTCGGGAAAACTCTCTTCACCTCTCCGGCAACCCGCCTCTCCATTGCGCCGAACGCGACCGTAAAACAGGAAATTCCTGTGGCAAACGTACCGAAAGGAGCTTTTAATCTGATTGTTGAACTGCGCATTCCGGAAACGGGGAAAACGATCCGCCACGCCTTTCTCACCGGTGTGATCGGCAAGACAGAAAAGAAGATTGCACGACTCGGACTTGATGCCCCCATTCAGGGCAATCCGGAACTTCTGATTCCGGTATTCAACGACTTCCGGATCGGAACGGTCCGGCTGTGGGGCTCCTACAATACAGCCGTCAGGGACTACACCGGAACCAAACGGATTGATGCCTTTCACAAAGCGGGAGTTCAAATTCTTCTGAACATCGGCGATACGCATAAACTGCCGTTTGTCCGGAAAGACATGACTCCCTGGAAGGATTTTCTGAAGAAGGCTCTGAAACCCTACGCTGGAAAGGTCGCACTCTACGAAGTTGCCAATGAACCGAACGCCTGGAGCGGACAAGGCAAAAAAAAGGATCCCGCACTCTTTGACGACATCTCCCCCGTCACCTATGTCCGAATGCTGAAAGCCGCTTCCGAAGCGGTGCATGAGATTGATCCGGGCGCGAAAATCGGCGGTCCGACCACCTGCGGCACCGATCTTTCTTTTACGGAAAGCGTACTTGCTCACGGGGGCGCAAAATACCTCGATGTCATCACGGAACACCCCTATCGGACGCTGCCGGAACTGCCTGATTACGAATCGGATCTGACCTCCATGAAACAGATTGCCTCCCGTTACAGTCCGAAACGGAAGATTCCGATCTGGGCCTCGGAATCCGGCTCCCAGAACTCGGCTCTCCTGCGGGATAATCTGATTGATGAAAAAACGCGCGACGCTGTCGCCAAAGACATCCGGAACATGCTGATCTCCTATGCCTGCGGCAACGAAGTCTACATTCATTTTGCCGCCGCGCCCTACGGAATCGGAATCGGCTGGAACGTTTTCTGCGGAGGAAATCCGGATACCTTCTCACGCCCGGTCCCCAATCCCATGCTCTACGCCATGCGGACCGTTGCCGACCTCATCGGGAACGCCGCTCCCGCCGGAAAAATCAGACTCGGGTCCGACTTCCGCTGCTACGTCTTCGACAATGGAACGGAACGGATTGCCGTCCTCTGGAAGTGGAACGGGGATCCTGCCGAAATCCCCTCCTGGAAGAGCATTGATCCCTTGATGACCGCATACGACATCATGGGAAATCCTCTTCCCGCCGGCA
>CALXMJ010000372.1 GCA_944389445.1 uncultured Victivallales bacterium
CAAGCCGGATCTATCCCGCGGTACAGAACATCACGGAGAACGGCATCTGGTGTTTCCGGTCTGCGAACGGACCGGACGGACCGTTTGAAAAAACACGCATCCGGGAAGATCTTCCGCATATTCAGCGTCTGCCGCTCCCGCTGAAACAGAAAAAACGCTGGATCGTTCCCGGAGAAGAGTGGATCGGAAAGATCCAGCATCCGGTCGTCCTCTTTTCGGACGACGACGGATTCTCATGGAAGAAACTTGTTCTTCCTCCGGTTCCGCGGATGGAAAAAATCGAGTGGCCGCACAAGGGAATGCGCTGGTCGCAGTGCGGCTGCGAGCCGGTCATAGCGGAACTTCCGGACGGACGGCTTCAGATGCTGGTCCGAACCTCCGCCGATTTTCACTATCAGAGTTTCTCGGATGACTGCGGGGAAACCTGGAGTGCGATGGAACGGTCGCCGTTTTACAGTGTCGCAACCATGCCGAATCTTGTGACTCTTTCCGACGGGCGTCTTCTGGCGGTCTGGAACAATACAACTCCTCTGGCGGAGTTTGACCAGAGGACCTTTCCGGACTGCACCGACGATCTGGTGAAAGGCATCTGGGAGGATGTCTTCACCAATCGGGACGCACTGCATGCCGCGATCTCCGAAGATTGCGGGCGCACCTGGATCGGTTTCCGGGAAATCGCACTGAATCCGCTTCGGAACGCCGTCGATTTCCGGACCGCCGGAGGATATTACGCGCTGCATGACAAGAGCGTCCATCAGAATCAGGTGCTCGAACTGCCGGACAATAAAGTTCTGGTTTCGTATGGACAGCATCCGGTCTGTCAGGCGTTGATGATTTTCGATCTTGATTTTCTCTATGCGGACGGGTGCAGGGAGGATTTCCGTTCCGGACTCGAAGCGTGGTCGGTGCATCAGTATTTCAAGGGACACATCGGCGGATTCCGGTGGGCCGGCCATTGCGCATGGAACCGGCGGGCGGGCGCACGGCTGATGCCGTCGCCGGACAATTCTCCGAGGGAATCTCTGCTGATCGGATGTCATCCCGATCCGGATCTCTACTCCAGCCTCGAAGGCGCCGTCTGGAACTTCCCCGCGGCCGCAGACGGGGAAATCTCGCTTGACATGACTCTGCGCAGCGGGACAAAAGGCCTGCAGATCGCTCTCTGTGACCGCTGGATCAATCCCAGTGATCCGCTGGCCGGTTACTATGCCGGATTTGTCCTGCGGATCGACGGAGACGGGCGCATCGGAGAAAAGCCCGCCTTCGCCCCCGGACAGACCGGAACGCTCCATTTGACATTCTCTCTGCAAGAGAAGAAACTGGTCTGGAAGGCTCCTCTCGGAAGCGCATCCGTCCCGCTGACGGGGAAAATCACCGGGCAGCTCAGCTATCTGCATCTGCAGTCCCTCTCCGAGGACGCCGATTACGCCGGCGTTATGATTGATTTCGTCGAAATGAAAAAAAAGAAGGCGGAGAAGGAAGCCTCCCTTGAAAATGCCGCCAGACAACAGAACTGATCTCTTGAATGGAGTACATTCCGCCTTCAAACCGGCACGGAATCCGATTCCCGGTTTGAAGAGAGCACCTTCCGATACAAAAACAGATGAATTTAATAAATTTTAAGCAGTTCTTCTGTTCTCCTGAAGAGCAGTCAGAATTTCAGAAGAGCCGTCGGAACCAATGATGCCTCCGTCCAAATGCATCATTCATCGGTTCCGACCGATCTGAGTCTTAAAACGAACCATTCATCCCGTCTTTCTGTTTTCTGCACGGATGCCGGGGAAAATCCATGAAATTGGAATGGCAGAGCTTCACTTGCTCAGCCAGTCCAAAATGTTTTTCCATAATTTTCGATTGTCTCCGCGACGCAGCAGATCGGGCTTCAGCCAGTTTGCATCCCCGGACGCGGCGATTTTCCCCCTGCCGAAGTTCCGGACGGCAATCAACGGCTGATTCGGATAATTGGAGTCCTTTCCCCCCGTAATCACCGGGGTCCATGCGGGAGAATTCAATCTCATCAACGGCGAACCGAGTGTATAAACCGTCTGAACCCCCTCTGCAACCGGAGATTTGCCGATTCCAGTGAAAATTGGCATTTCCTGAAATCCCCATAGGTTGTTTTTCTCGTTCAGGAAGCGTTTATAGTCCTCGAAAACGATGTCAAAATGGAAATAGAAAGTCTTTTGAATGTTGATGTTTTTCGTCCATCCGTAAGCCGCGCGATGGGTATTCCCCGCGATAAAAAGACTTCCTCCGGCGCTCGTCCAGTCGGCAAGGATTTTTCCCTGTTCCCGGCTGACAGACGAGTTGAAAGGTCCGAGAAGCATGATGATACCGAAATGCGACAATGGCAGCTCCTTGATCTCTCCTTCATGCCAGCATTTCACTTTCCCGTCCTTGACAGGTTCCAAGGCGGAACTCCAGGAATAACCTGCCTCTTTCATTACGGTGCAGGCGGTCAGCATTTTAACCGGAGTTGCCGCCCATGTCTGCGAAGCAAAGAGAATCCGTTTCCGCTTGGACTCCGCCTCCTTTCCCGGATTTGCGATCCGTTCAAACCATGATTTCTGCTCCTCGGAAAGGCGGCGGATCGTCAGGGGCCTTACCTGTGTTGATTCCAGCAGAAGCGTTTTTGCCAGTTTCGGATGAGCAGATATGGTAATTCCTTTGTCCATCAGTTCTTTCTCCGAACAGGTCCCGAGGGTCTTTCCGGTTTCGATATCCCGGACATTCCATCTTCCGCGCGGCAGGGATTCCACAGTCCGCACATTCAGCTTTTTTCCTCCGACGCCCCAGTTCAGAAGATAGATCAGGCAGCGATCCTTCCCGGTAAGAAGATGAGTTTCCAAATACGGAAGAGGTTCTTCTGCTGCAACCTTCAACGGGGCGGAAACACCCGCCCGCCGGAGAGGCTCCCGAAACGCCTGAACCCGCCGGGCATGATTCAGACGGTCACGAACCGTATAGACGAATCCTTTCCCGAACGCTCCATCGGTCAGAAGCTCCCCTGCTCCGAGCGGCTGTGCGGTATCCAGATCCAGAACCATGGATTCGGAATCCCGCACCAGAACACCGCCGCGTGCGACAAAATCCCGCACCCGTTTCAAGTTCTCCCGGGAGATCATTTTATTATGACGCATGAACAGAATCTTATAGTCGGAAAAATCACATTCCATATCAATCACCCGCAGCTGAATTCCCGAGAAAAGGAGGGAGGCATACCATTCCCGCAGCTGCGCCGTCAAAGGTCCCGCCAGAATCCGGGAATACGTTCTATGCACATGATAACGCAGCGATTCCAGAGGATAGATCAAGGCAGCCTTGCCCGTAATCCGGGGTTTTGGAATCAGCATCAGTTCCGCGACACTTTCTATCTCATATTTCGCCTTTGGGAAATCGGCAAGCGCGGCAGGATGGATTTTTGACTGCCGGAACAGCGAAAGCGAATTTCCCTCCGGGGCATAGAAATAGGATGGAACGACACCGTTTTCCCCGTGAATCGCACGATGCCACATCCAGGTTCTGACCTGTCCGGGCTGAAGTTGATTCATCGTAAATGCCGGTACCCGGTCCAATGAGAGAGAATCGCGCAGTCCGCCCCAGTAAACTCCGGCATTGAGGTAGGTGTTTTTCAGGCGGATCGCAATCACATTTCTGCCGGGACGCAGATGCGGAGTCACTTCGCGGTCCACGGTATCGTCCCAGCCGGAGGTCTCCACGACGCGGGTGCCGTTGAGGTAAACCACAGCGAAATCCGCCATCCGGCGGGCATTGAAATACACCTTCTTCTTCAACTGTTCCGGAGTCAGTGCAAAGTGTTTCCGATACCAGCCGATTGTCGTATCGGGGAACCCGCAGTCCGCCCATTTGGAAGGAACGTTGATCGTTTTCCAGCGGGAATCATCGTATCCGAAGGTATGAAAACCATTTTGGAACCCGTTGTCTCCGTTGTCGGGCATGAATCGCCATTTTCCTTTCAGGTCCACGACATGCGGCAGGGAAGAGAGCTCCGGCAGGGAACCTCGGATTCCCGTCTCCAGACTCATCTGGGGTTTGGAAGGATTCAGCGTGGCAAGATAATCCAGCCAGAACATGACCGATGCGTCACGGACGATCCACGCTTCCGAATCAACCTCAAATCCCGGCATGGGGAAATGGCTTTCATCCCCGTAAAAATCCTCGCTCCGCGATTTCAGACGCGGATTGACCGTGCTGCCTCCGTAGTCGAAAGGATATCCGCAGTAGGACTGGATCGTGATGAGGGAATCCGGCTGATGCCGCTTCACCAGATTCCGAAGCATTGAAAAAGCATCGGAATTCTCTTTTTCCGTAAAAAGAAGCCATTCATTCCAGAGCATGCGCGAGACGCTACGCCCAAGCTGTTCGAAAGAGGAATCCACGGTCTGATTCCAGTTCGGCGCAACGGTTCCGAACCCGGAAAAGGAAGTCTTCCAGATTCTGTTTGCCCGTTCGATTTTCCCGTATTTCCGCTTCATGGCTTCCCGGAAACGCGCCACTTTTTCCGGAGAGTAATCCATAAAACGGACTTCATTGAACAATTCGTACGCAAAAATCGGATACTTTCCCAGATATTTCATCAGTTGTTTCCAATAGTTGGAACGGATCTTCCAGGCATCCGGGTGGTCGTGACGATACGCATAGAAATGCCCGAACGTGGAATAAAGCTCCGGGAACCGGTCCGCAATCCACGGGAAATATTTGAAATACCGGGTCACCAGATTCTCACAGGGATTCAGGTAGACGGGAACCCCGTTCCGCAGCGATTCCTCCGCCAGCATCTCCTCCTCCAGCGGGCGCTGCCAGTGGATGGAAAGAGTATTGTTCCGGAAGGTATGTCCCATAATCCGCTCCAGACGGGTCCCGTGGAACTGAAAGAAATCCGTTCCCATCAGTTTTGCCAGAAACGGATAAATCGTCATTTCCGCCTCCTCCATTCCGAGCAGGAAAACCGGTTGTCCGTCACGGTAAAAGACATGATTCCGCATGCTCAACTCCGGAATGGGAAAAGCTCGGGAGCCCTTGACCGGGGCATCCAGGCGCACCTCCTCCACAACCAGCTTCCAATCCGGATTCTTTTTCTGAATCGCGCCATTCCGCGGACGGGCATCCTTCTCCAGCAGAAGAAGACGCGTATCCTCATTGACTGCCGCATCCTCCCGGGCAACGGCGGAAAAAACGGCAAACACCAGAACTGTAAACCATGCAAATTTCATATTCCGCCTCTCACTGGGGAGTGTCATCCGAATTGTACCAGGATTCCTGTTTTGTCCCGGGAGCCCAGTAGGCACTGTCCTCGAAAAACATGGTAAACGGAAGCACCTTCGAACTGCCGTCATGCATGGCAAAAACGGAATTTTTTCCGTTGCCGTGCCGCAATGCGGTCCAGCCCATATCCTCCCGCGGACCGTCGTAGGGATTGAACATCCATGCCTTGGTTTTGCCTCTTGCGCCGACCGCTCCGCCGGTTGAATTGGAACATCCGTCTCCAATGATGATAATCCCCATATCCCCCTTTCCCCTCTTCAGCGTACTCAGCTTCACATAGGAAAAAGAACTGCTGCCATACCAGCCGACCCATGCGTTGAACTGATAGGACCATGGGTGTTTTGTATACCGGGCAATGTTCGCCGGACCCCATTTGTCAGCGGGACAGACAAACGTCTTGTACTGTTTCACATACGGGAAAATGGCATCCGCCCAGAACATTTTTCCCGTCAGACCTGTAAGACGCTGCTCCGTAAGACATTTAAATCCGTAGCACGAGGGCAGATAATCATTAGAGTCTCCGGCATACATGGAAAAACCGAGCCCCATCTGCTTTGTGTTGCCCAGACAGGAAATCTGATTCGCACGATCCAAAGCGCTCCTCAACGCGGGAAGAAGAAGTCCTGCAAGAATCGCAATGACTGCAATCACGACCAAAAGCTCTATTAATGTAAAATTTCTCCTCATTTTCTGCACCGAATCCTTTCTCTGTTATCAATCAAATGGCCCGGGACAATCCGGACCCGTTTTTTTACAGTTCAGCAGCCGTTTGGATAATATTTTTCAAAACAGTTTCTGATCGGCATCAGTGAAGCGGCAAGCGCCAAATCCTCCTTGCCGAATTGAGCCGGTTCAATTTTTGTACTCATGCTCCGCTGATAAGCGCCGTAATGCCCCATCTGCCGCCGCACGATGTCGATGGAAACCTCCGGGCAGTCCGCCGTCCACGGCGGCAGAAAAATCACATCGGGGTTCAGGATGTACGCCAGGTTCACGGTGGCACGGGCAACCGCATCGAACTGTTCGCCCATCAGCTGAGCGCAAAGCAGATCGCCTTCCCGGATCGCCTTGGCAATCATGGGCAGGGTCACTTTTTTTTCACCAGGCTTCAGGAATTTTGCCACCATCAGGTTCGGATTCTCCTTCAGCATTTCTGTCAGACGGTCCGTCAATTTGTAAAACGGAACGACTGTGCTCAGCGTTCCGATCCGCCCGTCAATTCCGGTCGGACCGTGTTCATAGATCTGCATCATGCCGCATTCCCCCGCGCGTCCCTGAGTTCCGGAATAGGGTTTGCCATTCAGAACCATTCCCAGCCCGTATCCGGGAAGATCGAAATAGAGAAAGGAATTGACTCCCTTTCCTCGCCCGGAATGCTGTTCCAGAAACGCCAGCGCATGTGGAACGTTCACGACCCCGACAGGCAGACGGATTCCTTCTTCAAACCGCTTCCCCAGATTGAAATTCAAGTCCTCGGCAAATTCCGGAGAAAAGGCTACCTCCCCGGTCTGCGGGGTCAGAATCCCGGGAACGGTGACACCGACTCCGACCGTGGCGGCATACGGAATCTCTCTCCGCCTCAGCATTTCCCGAACACCCTCGATTACAACATCGGCACGTTCCGGAAAACGCGCCGGAAGTTCCGGATAGTGTTTTTCCTCCAAAACCGTTCCGGATGCATCGACAAGAACCACCGTTGCCTCCTGCCGGTTGTACGCCACCCCCACACAGTAAAACAGATCCCGCCGCAAAAACAACGGAATCATACGACGCCCGCGGCTGCCCGTTGCTCCGGCAGTCCCTTCCCTCAGCAATCCATCGCCAAGGAGACGGTTCACCTGCTTCACTGCGGAAACCGATGTCTGCCCCATCCGAGACGCAATTTCAAATCGGCTGAATCCGGGAAAACGCCACAGAAGCGCCAGAACCTGCATCAAGCTTCTGTTCTCAAACGGAAAGACGTTCAAATGCGATTCATCCATAAACTAAAATCCAACTCCTGCTGTATTTTTTTACATTATACCATAAATAAAGCAATTTGTCAAGACTATAAAATAAAAAAATTAGTTTAATTCTTAAAAAAAGAAAAAAATATTTAGTAAATAAGTAATTTTTTTAGTTTATTGTAAAAAAAATTAGGCAAACGCTGGATGAATTTTCGGATAAAGTGATTCTTGATTCTGTGAAGATTCGCCCCCCGCGGCAGCTCTTCCGATACTCTTCCGGACAGGATAACCGTTGCGGAGCGTTTCAGTTTTCGGACTCATCTCGTAAATCTGTGCGGAAATCTGGAATCTCTCACCTTGACGAAGGAAGTTTTCCGCCGTCTGGAATTCGATCTCTGAAAACGGAAATACGTTTCCACCGGACGCGCCGGAAAACTCGCTCCATGGAACATCCTTCACGCCTCATACCGGAAGAATCCATGTCCGGCACCGGAAACGGGAAGCGGAATTCTCCCGGAAGGGGAAAACCGCTTTTTACGAAGGGAACATGCCGGAAAACAAACGAGACATATTTCATTCGAAATCATGACCGGTCGCCGGGTTCCGCATCGCCCCGGAATGCCGTAAGGGGGAACAGGCAAAGGAAGGAAAATCAGACTCACTTCTGTTCGAAAAACAGAGTCAGAGCCGATGATGGATCCTTGCGGTCCACAAGTCCCCGGCTCATCTGAAGCGACTTCTCATACCCTTTGAGTTTCGGCATCCGGCTGATTTCAGGATTGCCGTCGTTGTCACTGACGGCAAGATTGAATCCGGGACTCACGGAATTGTCGGGACGGAACCCCTTGCAGAGTATCTCCCACGGAAGCGCCAGCTCGTAGAAGGTCTTCCCGTTCCGGCGTACAACGGCGACTTCCGCCCGGGAGAAATCGAGCTTCTGTTCCAGGAGAGTCGTACTGATCCGCGCCCCCTGCTTCGTATCGCTGACCGCCAGTTCCAGAAGATCGCGGGCGGAGAGATTTTCCCGTTTCCCGGACATCACAAACAGAAGCTGGAGCGCATCGTTCGCCCAGTACATGTTCGGCTGCTCATGCGGAATCCGGTGGAGATCGTCCGTCACTTCCGCCGCGATGTAAAAGAAGGAATCGTCATACTGGAAATACACGACGGCTCCCAGATCGGCGGAATTCCGGATTTTTGCCTGATACAGCGAAATCTGCTGAGCGGCTCCCAGGCGGATTCCGGGAAGATGGCGGAACTCCTCCGGATTTCCGTCGATGCGCGGCCGGCGTTCCGCCTTCCAGCAGAACAGAGGACGAATCTCGTTAGAGCGGAGCCGGTCCCCGCCGACTTGAATCTCCGCTCGATACGCGGTGAGAGCGGTCCGATTTCTCCACGGGAAATCAAAGGACTGCTTTCCGCCGGCGGGAAGCCGGAATAACCGTTTTTCTCCGGAGGGAACCAGAGTCAGAGTCCCATTCAGTTCCGAGGAGGTGTCGTTGAAGACCTCCGCCGCCAGAGAACCGCTCTTTCCGATTTTCAGAAACACGGAAGGATTCTCCACCTTGATGTTTTTCAATGCGGCAATGAACTCCGCATCCGGAACATTTTTCGGATACAGATAGAGAGGTCCTTCACTCAGGGTCAGAAGCGTGTTCGCCCCGTCCCGCAGACGGATGGGTTCTCCGACCAGATTGTACGCCTGAAGCCGATCCGGGGAGAGCTGCAGAAGAGCTTCCCGCGTACGGTGATCCGGCCGATAGATCCAGAGAACGGCGAACACGGTTCCGTTTTTGCGGAAACAATATCCCTGGAGACCGTTTGCATCGCGCTGTTCGAACTCGCCTTCCGGAACGGAACCGGAGAGACGGCCGATCATGTTCGCCGTCGCGGGAAAGACCGTTTTCGGATAGATACCATTGTCGGCGATCACAAAATGGTACATGCTGTTGCGGCTTGACACCTTGCCGTTGTAGGGATAGAAAATGGCGTTTTTCCGGAACATTCCCCCCGCGAACATCAGAATGTTGGAACGGACAATATACTCCGCCTGCTGAAGCTCCGTCACATAGCGGTCGTAGAAGAGGGATTCCGAGTTGATGTCGTCATAGTAGAGAACATCGGAGGCGGCGCATCCTCCCTCGGTTCCGAAAATTTTCTTATCCTTTCCCCCGTTGTACTTCCGGATCAGCTCCGCGAATTTGCGCAGGGTGTCATGGGAGGCCGCGGTCGCACCAAGCTCATAGGGATGCAGAGAGATGAAATCCATGCTCTCCAGCGTGCCGTGGCGGAACAGTTCCTCCATTTTGGAAAGGAGCATTCCCTGATCCATCTTGTTTTATCCGATCGCACAGAATACCGCATCCGGATTGCCGTCCTTGATCCCCCGACAGGCGGCCCGGATGACCCGGTCGGCTGCGGCGGCCTTCTGTTTCAGCGGGGATTTCAGATACTCCGCGAAGGTCTCGAAATAACGGATCTTCCCCTTGAAACGCGATGCAAGCTCCCGGTGATACTCATACACATCCCGTTCGATTTCCGGCGTGACGATCTCTCCGCCTTCCGCATCCAGCTTCGTCCCGACGGGAAACGGCGCATAATTGGTCAGAAGCGTTTCAAATCCGTACTGGCGATTGAAATCCACGACATTCTCAATCATCCGCCACTGGGGATTCTCCTTTCTCCACTCCTTCGGAGCGCGGGACTGATAGGCCGTATGGTAATTCACATTGAAACTCATGCCGAGACGCTTGTTCAGTTCAAGGATGTCCATCAGATTGGGGGGATTGTCCCCTTCGATCGGGCAAAAGAAAAAAAAGTCGTTGCCCTTCAGC
>CALXMJ010000373.1 GCA_944389445.1 uncultured Victivallales bacterium
CTTGTACAAGCTTTATTTCTGCACTAGATATAATGTCATATTTGATTGAAGCTGGAAGATATAATAAAGTCTTAATTGTCGCTAGTGAAAAAGCTTCTGTAGGTCTTAATGAAAAGCAAAAAGACTGAATCCGCCGTCGAGGACGGGCATGAAGTTGCCGATGGTTGGTTTTTCGATCAGGGCATCGGCGACGGTTCCCCGGTTCCCGCACCGCCAGACCCGGTGTGTTTTGAATCCGCACCAGGTCCACGGGGGACAGAAGAATTCATTATAGTTCAGCATCGGCGGAAGAAGAGTCGATTCTCCGCGCCAGTCGGCGAAGAGCGGTTCGCTTGTTTCCTTCAGCAGAGGATTCCGGGAATCGCGAAAGAAAAGTTTGCGCAGTCCGATTTCGTTGATCCGGAAGCCGAGACGTTCCAGAGCGGGTGTCTGCTGTTCGAAGATCAGCACCTGTTGTCCCTTGCGGACTGCGTCGAGATTCGGAAGAGGTCCTTTCGCGGAGAGCGCCTCCCTGCCGATGATGACCGTTTTATAGCGGGAAAGATTGTCGCGGAGCCCGACTTTACGGTAACGGATATTGCATTGTTTCAGCAGAGCTTCGGTCATGCCTTTCGGATCGTACAGCGCGGCGATGGTTCGTCCCGGCGCGGTGCTCTTTGCGGAGGGAATCACTTGAAAAGTGAACGAATCTTTCCGGAGAGTCCCATCGGAAAAACGGAATTCTGCGTTCAATTCGAACGATCCGCGCTTCAGATCAGAGGGAAGGGGGAGTTTCACAGTCTGGAAAGAGCGGTGGCCGGCGGGAATACGGACTTTGCCTGTCCGC
Organism: uncultured Victivallales bacterium; assembly: GCA_944389445.1. Taxonomy (GTDB): domain Bacteria; phylum Verrucomicrobiota; class Lentisphaeria; order Victivallales; family UBA1829; genus UBA1829. The sequence goes on from CALXMJ010000373.1 coordinate 827, forward strand.
TTTGTTTCGGGACGGTCCTTGAGCATCAGCAGCCAGGAGCAGTCAAGATCCCGGCGTTTATCATTGATCATTACAAGAGTTTTTGCGATGCGTTCTCCCGGCAGATAGACATGTTCTTTGGTCGTGAACACTTTGCCGCCGCCGATGAAGCCGATCAGCGGAGCGCCCCAGTACCGGATCGCTTTTCCGAGATGGCTCAGCCGATAGGCTCCCGGATAGATGGTCAGAGGGTATTTGTCGTGTCCGGCGAAATCGGGAACAAGTCCCGGCTGATTGAGGTTTTTGTAACGGTCCGGCCACTCTTTCGATTTCCACTCGCCGGGGACGCGGATGTAGTTGGAGTCGTAGTCCCACGGCAGCATCATGGAAAGATTCCATGCTCGCATGGAGCGGTAGTTGTCCGCGAAGAAATCTCCTTGCAGACGGTTGACGATGTCGAAACGTTCAAACACGGTGAATCTGCCGAAGTGAACCGGTTTTCCGTCGTTTTTGATGATCCGGTCCAGCAGTTCGAGGCGCTGAGGGGTCCATTCGCCGACCTTGTCGCCGTAGTAGGCGGAGACATATTCGGCGTCCCAGGCGGTCTGGATGTGCGCGCGGCTCCAGACCCATCCACGGAAACTGGAGAACGAGGCGCTGTGCGGCGGCCCCCATTCGACCAGCGCGAGCGGCATTTTTCCGTTTTTTCTGTAATACTCCAGCCAGTCGCTGCGTTCCTGAAGGGGAGCCCAGTTCAGATACATGTTCAGCGTGTACTGCCCGCAGAGACTGCCGGAGGAGTGGATATAGACCGGATGCTCCGGATCGATTTCACGGATGATTTTCTGCGTTTCCTCGGCGTTGCGCCGGTTTTTCTCCTTGAGTTCGCGTTCGACTTTCGCTTTTGACGCGACATAATCGCCGCCGAGCCGGGTCGGATTCTGATCGCCCCAGGCTCCGGTGCAGTTGTGGGTTGTGGCATACATGGCCAGCGACGGATGGTTCCAGTAGAGACGGATCAGATATTCCGCCAGTTTCCGGTATTCCGCGCGCTTCTGCGGATCCGTGTCGAGGGCGCTGTTGAACGCCCGGGGATGCGGAAGCGAGAAGGAGTGCAGAAATCCGGTGTTGTCGGCGGCTTCGAAAAAGCCGCGGATGTAGCCGGTGGCTCCTTCATTGAAGTTGTAGTTTTCGCTGATCGCGAAATTGTAGCCCATCTCTTTGAGACGCTTCAGGGTCATTTCCGCAAGCGGGCGGCTGGATTTGTCGGAGGACCAGAAATAGCTGTAGTTCCCGGGAATGTACGCCAGAAGATGGATCGGTTTGCCGTTGAGGAGATAGTCCTGTCCCCGGATCTTGAATTCGCGGAATCCGAACTTTTCCGGAAGAGTGGTATCGGCGAGGCGTCCGTTTTCATAGAGTTTCAGCGTCCCCGAGTAGATGTTTTCCGGAGTGTCGAGATCCCATAGTTCGGGATCGGTCCACGGAGCGGAGAAGTTCCAGGCGCCCTGCTTCAGCATCTGTTTTGTGAGAAGCGGACTCCGGAAGGTTTTGACCGTTTTTCCGGAGGGATCGCGGATTTCCGCTTCGATCGTGTACTGCTTTCCCGCATCCGGGTTCACCGGGATGACATGGAACGTGATCTGCTTTTTCTCCACCGAAGTGATGAAGTGGGTGTGCTCAATCCGGGTTTCCGGAACGATGTTCAGGAACACGTCGCCGACGATTCCCTTGTTCCGGATGCGCGACGCCACCTTGTAGATGTTGTTGATGTCCATGATGACATATTCCTCCGCGGAGGAAGGGATCGCCGAGACACGGATTGTGAGCTCCTGAGATTTTCCGCGGCGGATGAACGGTGTGATGTCGAGGGAACCGCCGGGGAAGAGGATTTTTCCTGCTTCCTTTCCGTCGATATAGATGGTTCCGCGCGTCTGGATATGCTGGATTTCCAGAAAGACGCGGTTGTTTTTCCGCTCTTCAGGAACCCGGAAGGTTCTGCGGTACCAAGCCGTATGCCATTTTGCTTTTTTCGGTGCGTTTTCCGGTAGATTCATCACCCGCATGGTTTCCCACGGATAGGG
>CALXMJ010000374.1 GCA_944389445.1 uncultured Victivallales bacterium
GAAAGCGGTCGGACGCGCCGCCGGAAGCATGGTGGAAGAGGTCCGCAGACAGTTCCGCGAAATCAGCGGCATCATGGAAGGCAAAGCCACACCGGACTACGCCCGCTGCGTGGAAATCTCCACCCGCGGTGCCCAGCGTGAAATGATGTTCCCCGCTCTGCTGGCGATCATCGTACCTGTCGTCACCGGACTGGTTCTCGGCGTTGCCGGACTCATGGGACTGCTCGCAGGCGGACTCGCCGCCGGATTCTCCCTCGCCTGCCTCCTGAACAACGCGGGCGGCGCATGGGATAATGCCAAGAAACATATCGAAAAAGGAAACTACGGCGGCAAAAAACTTGCCGACGGTTCCAAAAACCCCGTCCACGGCGCGGCGGTCATCGGCGATACGGTCGGCGATCCCTGCAAGGACACCTCCGGCCCCTCCCTGAACATTCTGGTCAAACTCATGAGCATGGTGGCAATCGTCTTCACCCCCGTGATCGTGAAGTTCTCCCCCATGATTCAGGAGCTTCTCCACATCAATATGAAATAATAGGATGCGCGGCGCTCCGCCGCATCTGAAAAACAGAAAGCCCGACGGATCCGTTCAATCCGCCGGGCTTTTTTCACTCCGGTAAAACAAGCGTTCTGCGAGAGGAAAATCTTACCAGTCGCGGGACTTCATGCCGATGGCTTCGTAAATTTTATCGCGGGTGTGTTCTTCGCCATGAATGATATTCTTGGTATAGGCGACCACCAGATGGTTTTTCACATCGACGATGCCCTCGGCCCCGCCATAACCGCCATGTCCGAAAATCTGTCCGTAGTCGTGTTTCGGACCGTAAAGGACATATCCCAGCCCGAAGAGCTCCCATGTTCCGGGCTTCAGAGGAGCCGGATCGTTCGGGGATCGGTTCAGGGTCGACGCCAGACGAATCGTCTCCGGTTTCAGGAGCGCGTCGTGCCCTTCCAGATCGCCGATCAGCGCGGCATAATGTTTTGCAAGCGCACGGGCGCTCATCAGTCCATTGAACGCGGGCAGGCACGCCTGATGAACGATCGGCTTGTTCATATCCTGTTCCAGCGGGACTTCCCCTTGTGCGGGGACAGGCAGATCGGCTCCCCGCGTAAGCCATGCGACACGCTCCTCCGCCTCGGGCGGAATGCCGAAAAACATGGAATCTTCGATGCCGACCGGTTTCATGACCTCTTCGCGAATGATCGTCTGGAAATCGCGCCCGTCCGCCCGGCTCGCAGTCTCGCCGAGAAGCCAGGAGTAGGTTCTGGACTGGTACTGCGTCTTGGAACCCGGTTCCCAGGCAGGTGTCATTTCCGCCATGCGGGAACACATCAGTTTCCAGTCGGTCAGTTCCTCGTCGGAATGATAGGCGGGAACCTCGAAAAGTCCCGTGCGGTGCGTCATCACATGCCACAGACGGATATCCTCCTTGCCGGCGCATCCGAATTCGGACCAGACATCCGCAACACGGGTGTCATACCCGATCTTCCCCTGTTCTACAAGACGATGCACCGCGGTGGAGGCAATCGCCTTTCCCGTCGAAAACACAGGAAACAGGGAATCTCCGTTCACTTTGCGGCGCCCATCCGCATCAAGAGCCCCGGACCACGCATCGACAACCAGTTCTCCGTTCCAGTACACCGCGCACTGTGCGCCGCGTTCCGCTCCGGTTGCAACGGCCTCGTCCAGAATCGCCTGAACGACCTCCTGCATTTGATTCTTTTCCACGCTCATTTTCTCTTCCTTTGTTCGAAAATCATGGATGGATTCTTCTCTTCCCCGGAGCTCTCTTCCCCCTCCGGAAAACGAATCCGCTCCAGAAAATGTTCCGCCGCATCCAGATTCTGCGATGCTTCCGGATCATCGGTCCGCTCCGAAACGACCGCCGAGAGCATTCGTTTCTCCCCGGTCAGCACAACGAATCCGCGCATGAACAGTTTCAAACGGGTCTTCGAGTGCCGGCTTCCCGTATCCGTGCTTTCCGCTTTGTACTCCACGCTCCGACAGCCGCAGCGTTCTCCGCTCCAGACATCAAACGATTCCATCTTCACTCGCCTGGAACTCCGGGAAAGACTCTGCCGCATCGCCTGTTTCAACTTGGATACCGAAAAATGTTTTACAGCCTCCGGGGAAAGCAAGTCCGATATCTTGACCTCCGCAATGACCGTATGGAGACGATTCTTCGGATCGCCCAGCCCCCATACCGCTTTCCGCGCTGACTGAAAACGCATGGGCGCCACCCAGTCCGAATCCGGCATCGCTGGAATCAGAAAGCCGGAATACTGAATCCCTTTCGGTATTTTTCTCTGCTCCAGGACACCGGAAAAGGAGTTTCCTCCGGAAAGATCCACAACCTCCATGCCCGCTCCGGGCTCCGATACGGAAGTGCAGGAACTCAGAAGCAGGGACACCGGAAGCAGACACAGCGCGCAAAACCCGGCGACAGTCTTTCCCACTCTTTTCATTCCGCCTCTCTCCGGACAAACGTTTTTTATCCTCTCATCCGGAACAGCACGGAATCCAGCCTGTCATACACCCCGAGCTCCCGGAGAAGCGCCAGATGCGGATGGAAAAAGCCGACCTCATACAGATTATGGGAATCGCTTCCAAGCGAAATCTTTACGCCTTCCCGAATGCAGAGCTCCAGAAACTCCGGATACGGTTCATTGCCGTGGAAATTGATCTCCGCCGCCGCGCCATACTTCTTCAAGAGCAAAACAACAGGAAGAAACAGATCTTCCGGCGCACGCATGCCGCACCCCCAGCGGAAGATCCGGAACGGATGCGCCAGAATCGGAACGCCATACCGCAGAAGCGCCTCCGTCCGCGCCAGAAATTCCCGTTTGAGGAGCGGGAGATCCTCTTTATGATCAAGGCTGTGAACGGCGCCCAGATTCACACGTCCCTGATGCCGGTCTTTGTCATCCAGAGCAATCGTACAGTTGCGATCCACATCCAGTTCAAATCCATGAGTGAATCCGGTCAGGCCGCTGTAACGGCGGAAAAGCGCCTCATAGTCCGGCATCCGTTTCTGCTCCGGACATCCGCCGGGGGTATTGCGTCCGTTCATGGTCCACTGGAATTTCCAGTAGTCTTCCGACCGGAAATAAAGCTGGCCGGAATGTTCACTGAAATTGATCGCCTTCAAACCGGTCAGCTTTGCCATGCGGAGAGCATCCGGCACCGTCATATTCTCACTGCAGTAGGCAAGATTCGTATGGATATGAAAGTCGGTCAGACGACCGATCACCTCGTCCGGAAGCGAAACGCGGTGAATCCTCCGGTTGAAGATACGCCCGTCTTCGATTTCCACGGTTATGAACTCGAACGGAGACTTGTCAAATTCAGGGAACCCACCACCGGCACCGTGAATCGCCTTCAGCAGTTCCGCAACCGTCATTTTCACACCTCCGCCCTCGATTTCAACAGAAGAGGAATCGGAAACACTGAACGGGGACGCCGCATCGTTCACACAGTAAAACGGAACCGTCACTTTCCGATGCGCACGGGATTTTGTCACCGATTCCAGAAAAAGCGCATCCTCGGGATGTGCGCAGAACACACCGGAAACGATAAACAGATCCGTCTTCAGAAAGCGAACCGCCAGATGGAAGGCCCGCAACAGCAGAAACTCATAAAGATCTCCAGCAGAATGCCGGAAGTGAAATGCAACGGCTATTTTCATGAAACCACCGCCTCCAAACGGAAAAGGGGGTGCGCAGCCGCACCCCCGCAAAATGATCCTGTTATTTCAGTTCATCCAGGGTTGCTTTAAGAACCGCTCTTGTCTTATCGGAAACCGGACAGAGCGGCAGCCGGTACTCCTCCTCGATCATGCCGAGCATCGCCATCGCCGCCTTGACCGGAATCGGATTCGACTCCAGGAACAGATTCTTAAAGAGCTTATAGAATTTTCTGTGAATCTTCAACCCTTCCGCGAAGTTGCCCGCATTGCAGAGATCGACCATCTTCTTCAACTCGGCGGGCAAAATGTTGGAAGCAACACTGATGACGCCTTTTGCCCCGACCGACATCATCGGCAGAGTCAGGCTGTCATCTCCCGACATGACCGTGATGTCGCAGAGGTTCAGCACCTCGGAAACCCGCTCCACCGATCCGCCCGCCTCCTTGAGAGCGATGACATTCGGATTTGCGGCAAGGCGCGCCACGGTATCGGCGGCAATCGCCGTACCGGTTCTGCCCGGGACATTGTAGAGCACCACAGGAAGTCCGCAGTCATCTGCGATTTTGGAGAAATGCCGATAGAGTCCCTCCTGAGTCGGTTTATTGTAATACGGAGTCACCTGCAGGGAGCTGTCCGCCCCCATTTCCTTTGCGCACATCGTAAGTTTGACAGCCTCTTCGGTGGAATTCGCACCGGTTCCCGCCATGATTTTGCATCTGCCGTTCGCAAATTCAATCACCTTTTCAATGACTTCGAGATGCTCCTCGACGGAAAGGGTCGGGGACTCGCCCGTGGTACCCGTCGGCAGAATGCCGTCGACGCCGCCGGCAATCTGATGTTCAACGATTTCCTTCAGTCTGCCGTAATCGACCCGGCCGTTGGAAAACGGTGTGATGAGTGCTGTGTACAATCCTGTGATCATCATTTTTATCTCCAATCTCTGATGTTGTTCACTTCAAATCCATTTTTCCGAAAAAAGCGATTTCGGCGGGGCCGGAAAGAAAAATCTCCTTCAGAGCATCGCCTTCCGCATGGATCTCCACGGTCAGCACATCCCCGCCCGCACAGATCACGCGACGTACCTGTTTTGCGCCGCGAAACAGATACGCATACGCGCCCGCCGCCGCGATTCCGGTGCCGCAGGCAAGAGTCTCCGCCTCCACACCGCGCTCATAGGTTCGGATCCGGATCGTATCGGCATCCGGCATTTCTATGAAATCCACATTGGCTCCGCCGGGCGCAAGCTCCTCCGCAAAACGAATGGTCCGCCCGAGAACATCCGCTTCGATCTCATCCAGTTCCGTTTTCTGAAGCGGCACCACAACATGCGGAACCCCGGTTGAGGTCAGGTAACAGGAGTACCCGCAAAGCGTCAATATCCGGAACGGCGCGGCCAGCGGCATGGCGGTCCGAATCCGTCCGGGAGCCAGACGCCATGCCTCCAGTTCTCCGGCGCCGGTCAGAAACACCGCGTGCCCGCCCGAAACCAGACCCAGTTCCGAAGCGAACTCCATCGCACAGCGCAAACCGTTCCCGCACATTTCCGCAGGGGAACCGTCGGCATTAAAATACTCCATTTTCAATTTATTTTCCGCCAGAGGCTTCAGAATGATGAAGCCATCGGCTCCGATGCCCCGTCTGCGGTCGCAGAGAGAACGAATTGCCGGAACCGAACGCGGAACTGTATTGCCGTCGCATTCGGCGGCAACGACAAAATCATTACCAGCCCCGTTCATTTTCAGGAACGTCATGCTTTTCATATCGACTTCTCCCTTCTCCGCACCGATTCAAACAGAATCACGGTAGCCGCCTGCGCAACGTTCAGCGACTCCGCCGATCCCGGCATCGGAATATTCAACGGCAGTGAGCCGGGAACCGGTCCCGCGCCGTTCGCCTCATTGCCCAGGACAATCGCTGAATCCAGAAACAGATCCGGCTCCTGGAATACGCTGTGCCCTTCCGACGGCTCCGTCCGGAAAAAACGCAGCACCCCCAGTTCCCTCAGGACACCGATCATCTCTTCCAGCGACTCTGCCAGACGGATTGATACCGCGAACTGAGCACTCGACGCAGACCGCAAAGCCTTGTCACCGAACGGATCCACTCCGCCTTTCACGGTCCAGATTTCCTTCAGCCCGACCGCACGCGCGGTCCGGATGATCGTCCCGAAATTTCCCGGATCGGCAATCCGGTCCAGCACCAGCGCATAAGGATCTTTTCTCGGTGCGCTGAGCGGCTCATATCCGGGCTGTTTCGCGATCGCCAGAATCCCCTGTGAGTTGACGGTTGCCGCAAGAGAATCGAACTTTCCGGCATTCAGAACCGTTGTCTTCTCTTCGGGAAGACGATCCGCACGGCATCCCTCCCGCAGGACACAGAACTCAATCAGATCAGGGCGCAATGCGATCAGTTCATTGATGCACCGCAACCCTTCCACCAGACAATATCCGCTGTTTTTCCGCCCGTGCCGGGTCGTCAAAGCGCGGAGCAGCGACTCCCGGCGCTTCGACAGAGCCGTTTCCACTTTTATTTTTTGACCGGAGCCTTGGCAGGAGTCTGAACCGGAGTCTTGACCGGCTCCGCCGGAAGACGCTCCAGCGCAGACTGCGCCTGATTCTTCCAGAACATCGACGCCATACTGGTCGGATTCTGTATGTTCGCCTGACGGAACGCGGCACGCGCCTTCGCATAATTCCTGTCGATCACCTGCATCCTGCCGGCGGCATAATACGCCTCGCAGCGGACATCCTCGCCAAGAGCAATATCCGCAACCGCCTTCTCATACTGAGCAAGCGCTTCCTTGTATTTCTTTTCATTTTCATAGATATAACCGGAATCCAGAATCGCGCGGCCTTTCGTGAAAACCGGCGCGGACTCGTCGGCGGCAATCAGGGCGAACTGCTCCAGCGCACCTTTGCTGTTTTTCGCATTCAGATAGATCCGCGCAAGTCTGGCGCGCGCTTCGCATGCTGCCGCTCCTGAAGGATATTTTTTCAGGGCATCCTCCAGCTGAGCCTGAGTGGTTGCCGCGGCAAGAGTCGCCAGACTTTTCGCCGCCATGTTCTTCCGAACCTGAATCACAGAGAAAACAACGGCAACCGCAATAATGATCGCCACACATCCCCATGCAATCAGCTTGCCGTGCTGAATGAACCATACTTCGAAATCGTTGCAGTCTCTTGTGATATCATCGGCCACAACCATGGATTCCATCTCTTTCTTTTTCTTTACAGCCATCTCAAACTCCCATATTTTTTTCATCAGGTTCTGAAATATAGTCCGCGGAAAGAGTTTTTGCAATTTCCCGACCGCAGAAAAAAGAAAAATATCCGTTCCGCAAAGAGGAATCCTCCTTCCAAATGGAACAGGAAGAAGTTTTCTCCTCATAGCAATCCGTTTTTTCCCACAAATGAAAAAACCTTTTTTTTCGCCAGATTGCCATTTTGCAATCTATATGCAATCTTCCGGAAAATTCCGCAATGTAAAGTAGTGATCAGAGAAAAGAAAACGGGGAGCCGAAAAAGAACGTCCGGCTCCCTGAAAACAAAACAGATTCCGAAGGAGGACAAACCATGAAAGACGTCATCATCGAAATGTTTCTGGCTCTTGCCGCAGTCAATGTCGCCACCAAGCAATTTTCCTGCTATCCGTACTGAGAATTCCAAAGCCGGTACATCCGGTTTTCCTTCCCGGTAGAGAACGGAAGAACAGAATATGAAAAAACGACCGTTGATCACGGTCGTTTTTTTATTGTCATGGATACGGGAAACGCATTGAAGAGCGGTTCCCTTCCTCTTATTTTCTCATTTTCTGAACGTTTCCCATGTCTTCGGGTTCCCCGCGAAGATACATGAAATTCATCTGAGTTCCATTATCCGTTCCATGCCGCGCAAAGTGTTGCGCATCAGCATGGCGATGGTCATCGGACCGACGCCCCCGGGAACCGGCGTGATGGCCGAAGCTTTCGGAGCGACCTCCTCAAATGCGACATCTCCGGTCAGGCGATACCCTTTCGGCCGGCTGGAATCCACAACCCGGTTGATCCCGACGTCAATCACAACAGCCCCTTCCTTTACCATGTCGCCCCGGACGAATTCCGGCTTTCCGATTGCCGCCACAATCAGATCCGCACGCTTCAGCTCATCCGTCAGATTCGCTGTGCGGGAATGGCAGAGCGTAACCGTCGCATCGACGCCCCTGCTCGAGAGCATGCACATCATCGGCTTCCCGACAATGTTGGAACGACCAAGCACCACAGCCCGCTTTCCGGACAATGCGATCTTGTAATATTCCAGAAGTTTCATGACACCCCACGGAGTGCAGGGAAGAAATCCGGTCATATCGCCCTGAAGCATCTTCCCCGCGTTGAAAGGATGAAAGCAATCGACATCCTTGCGCGGATCAATCGAAAGAATAATCTGCTCCTCGTCAATCTGCGGCGGAGGCGGCGACTGCACCAGAATCCCGTGAATCCGGGGATCGCGGTTGAGACGGTCAATCACATCCAGCACGTCCTTCTGCGTGGAATTTCCAGGCAGGACAATCTTTTCCGATTCGATTCCAACCTCCGCGCATTTCTTCACTTTGGAGGAAACATAGACCTGCGACGCGGGATCATCTCCGACCAGCACCACCGCCAGGCCGGGTTTGCAACCATATTTTTTCGTCAGTTCCGCACACTTCCGTGCATTTTCCTCGTTCACCGCGGCGGATACCGTTTTCCCGTCAATAAGCATGGCCGGCATTCTTATTTTCCTTTCTCCGTCGCCGTTTTCGACTGTTCCGCAGGCTTCGCGTCTGCCGTGTTCAGTTTGGCGTCGAGCGTCTTAAGTTCGGATTCCAGCTTGAGAATTTTATCGTTCATTTCACGGATATCCGGTTTGGCATCAAGAGCGAGAGCAAGATTCCGGTGCAGTTCCATGATCCTGTCATGGGTGCGTTTCAAGTTCCGATCCATCCGGATATGCTTCATTCTCAGCTCCGACATTTTTTTCAGGGATGCCTCCCGTTCCGCCTCAACGATCGCACGCCGGGCTTTGAGAACGCCAGCATCCTCCTGCGCGGAAAGCGAACAAGGAAACAGCAGCACCGCGGCAGCAGCCAGCGGAAACAGAATCAATGATTTCATCTCAGACCACCTTCTTTTGTTTCGGGAAACATAACCGTACTTTCCTTTTTTTTCAAGTTCCGAACAAAGAAAAGCGGCAATCCCGCCGAACTTCCCGGAAAAACCGGAATCCCCATGGAACAAAACAGCAGATTCCTTTTCTATATCCTTTCAAGGGGACCCGTTCCCCCGTCTGCAGTTTGCATTTATGGGAAATCCATATTACATTGTCAAAAATACAACAGGAGCTGAACGATGATGATACGAACTGTTTTCTATGCCGGACTCGCCGCGGGAGTAATGTTTGCGACAGGATGCGCATCCGTTTCGGGCTCCGGCAGGCCCGCCGGATTCCAGGAAATCGTCTCACAAGCCGGAAACAAAGTATTTCCGGCGGTGGTTTACATCAACGCCGTGGCGGGGAACATGAAACTCGGCAGAGAACAAAGCAATGTCGTCGCCGGTTCCGGCGTGCTGATCTCGCCCGACGGGGAAATGCTGACAAACTGGCATGTCATCGACAAAGCACAATCCATCCGCTGCCTTCTGAATGACGGGCGCGCCTTTCATGCGAAAATCATCGGCAGCGACAAAGACCTCGATCTGGCGCTTCTGAAGCTTTCCCTTCCTGAAGGAACCGCACCGCTTCCCTATGCGGAACTGGAATCCGGAACTCTTTCGGAAGGCGATTTCGTCATGGCAATGGGAGCGCCGTGGGGACTGAACCGTTCAGTGTCGATTGGCATTATCTCCTGCGCATCGCGCTATCTTCCGGTCAACGGAATGTATTCCCTCTGGTACCAGACCGACGCATCCATTTCGCCGGGCAATTCCGGCGGACCGCTGGTCAACACCTCCGGGAAAGTGGTCGGCATCAATACGCTGGGAGTCCGGTCCGGCGGAACGGTCGGCTTCTCAATCCCGTCCACGACGATCCGGGATGTTCTCCCGCGACTGCGCCAGTACGGGAAGGTCAACTGGGCATGGTTCGGATTCCTTCTCCAGCCCCTCCGCGACTTCAACCGGGATATCTACTTCAACTTCTCCGACGGCGTCATCGTCTCCGGAACGGAACCGGGAAGTCCTGCGCGCAAGGCCGGGTTCCAGCCGAATGACCGCATAATCTCCGCCGACGGTGAGAAAATAACAGTCGCCACCGGCGAGGAGATGCCCGGATTCCTCCGTAAACTCGGACTCATGCCCTTCGGAAAACCCGTCGCCTTCACGGTCGTGCGCGACGGCAAAACTTTTGAAATCAAAGTCGCTCCCGTGGCAAAAGGAGAAGTCGAGGGAGATGAAAGTTCCTGCCCGCGCTGGGGCCTGACAGCCAAGGCAATCAACCGTTTTGACAGTCCGAATCTCTATTTCTACCGGATTCGCGGCGTATATCTCTTCGGTGTGGTTCCCTACGGCAACGCCGCACAGGCAAACCTGCGCAAGGACGATATCATCCTCTCCGTCAACGGACAGCCGATCCATACGCTTGCCGACCTGAACAGAGCCTACAAAAACGCAATGAAGAACATTAACGAAAATCCGAGAGCGGATTTCGTTGTTCTGCGCGGCGGACAGCGTCGCCAGATCATCATGGATTTCTCAAACGACATTCAATAATCCAACCAACGGAGTCATAAGATGAATCGAAAACAACTGCTGGCATTCACCGTTCTGATTTCCGCCGGCGCACTGTTCGCCGTACCGGAAACAGTCTCCGCCGCATCGGGGAAAACGCCCGCCGATCAGAAAACGGCCGTTTCTTCCGCCGAGCTGAGCAAACTGAACAAGAAACTGCTGGACGAATTCGCCCGGTCTCTGGTTGACGTCGAATACTTTTTCCGTCCGGACGAAAACGCGGACCGTACGGAAATCGCAGTCGGCTACGCCTGTCCCGCATGCAACCGAATGCATAACGAGAATCCGGAAGCCATTCTTGCCGATCAGCGCCCCTTCCGTGTTCCCGGCTACGCGCTTTCCGCCACGGAATTTCTTTCCTCGGACATCACCGCCATGCCGGACTGGGTCAAATCCATCGACGTGGTCTTCAACGGCAAACGCTATCCGGCTAAAATCACTGCATATTATCCGGAACACAGAAGCGTTAAGCTCCGGACGGAACAGCCGGTTGCGGGAATCGTTCCCCTGACATTCCAAAAAGAGGGGAAAGAGAAGAAATTCGCGTTCTTCCGAGTGGAGGAAGGGGGTACGCGCATTGCCTCCGTCCGGCCGTACTCCAATACGGGAATCGTCCGCAATCTCGCATCCGGCAAGGAATATGTCAACATGCCGCCGAACTCTCTGATCGTCAATGAAAAAGGCGGTCTGCTCGGAATCTCCATGAAAAACAGTCTTCCGTTCGGCATGGAACGCAATCTGAATCCGCAGAACTGGAAACAGCTTCCCGCCGGAGAGTTTGCAAAACAGCTGGCGGACTTCAACGCCATGCTGAAGCAGAATATTTATCCGGTCCGGATTCGGCTCAAACCGGTGAAACAGGCATCCGGGACACGCCGCTACCTCCGCGGCAAAATGCGCAATGAGGTCGACGCCTTCGGAATCAAACTGGAAAACGGACACATTCTCGTAGCGGCCACCCTGACGCCGGCGGAAACCGCACGGCTCTCCGGAATCCTCGTCACAGTCGACGGCAAGAGCGTACCGGCCCGCTTTGAAGGCACACTCCGTCACTTCGGCGCACTGACCGCCGTCCCGGAAAAACCGCTGCCGGGCAAGGGGATCCGGATTTATAACGGCCCCCTCGCAAAAGAATTCGGCACCGATGTCTATATCGTCCAGCTGAAAAGTTTCGGCAGGAATCTCGACATGGATGTGCTTACTGACGAAATCCGCGTTCTGCTGACCGGATTCCGCGGATTCCAGGTTCCCCCGTTCACCAGCCGTTCCAATATGCTCGTCTTCAAAACGGATGGCGAACTGCTTTCCCTGCTTCTGGAACGGCGCAGAATCCGGCAGGCCGGCGGAATCAAATATCCGGTCTCCGCGGATATGCTCCGGGAACAACTGAAAGACTTCGACCGTTCAAACGTTCCCCGCAAAGGAGATGAACAGATCGCATGGCTCGGAATCGAATTTCAGAAACTGGATCCCGCACTCGCCCGCGCCAAGAATGCAGCGGAACTCACAGCCGACGGCCGATACGGACTGCTCATTCTCTCTGTCTATCCCGATTCCCCGGCGGCAAAGCTGGGGCTCAAGGACGGAGACATCCTGATCTCCATCACCCCCGAGGGAGCCGTCAAACCGGAACGGCTCGAAGGCGGACTCTTCCGCGCGAACCGCCTCGACCGCTTCCCCTGGGCTCGATACGATGAAATTCCGCAGCAGTATTACAGCGAAATCCCCGCGCCGTGGGGAAGCACCCGGAACGATTTCAACGAGATGCTCGGAAGAATCGGACTCGGAACCAAAGTCCGTCTGGGCGTGGTCCGCAACGGAGCATTTCAGGAGTATAACCTGAAGATTTCCGCGGCACCGCCGAGTTTCGACACCACGGAAAAATTCACGGATGAACCGCTCGGAATCACAGTCTGCGATCTGACCTACGAAGTCCGCAACTATTTCCAGATGTCAACTCCGGAAGGCGGAATCCTCGTTGCCAAAGTACGTCCCGGCGGACGCGCCGCCGTTGCGGGAATCAAACCCTACGAACTCATCATCAGCGTAAACGGCAAACCGGTCTCCGATTTGAAAGAATTCAAAAAGCTGGTCGCCGGACAGAAAGAACTGCGCCTCGGCGTACGCCGTCTGGCGGTAACACGCATTGTCACGGTCAAACTTGACAACGGCAAGTAAGCGTCCCGCACCCGGTCGTCTCCACGATGGAGCCGGAGAGACGGAACTCCCGGCTCCCATCCTGAGAAACAGAGGTTTCCCTGTCAGGATGCAAATTTCCGAATCGAGACAATGAGATCATCCTCTCCAATCGGTTTGAGAAGACATTGATCGACGCCGGATTCCATAATGGCAGCCTGTTCCGCTTCCGTCAGGCCGGAGGTCATCGCAATCAGCACAAGCGAATAACTGATCTCCCGGCGAATGGACGAAATCAAAGCCGCGCAGAATGCCCGCTGAAGGTTCAAATCCAGCAGCAAGATATCGAAATGTTTCTCCTTCAGAACAGCAAGACATTCCTCCGCGGATTTTACGCATGTAATGGCACAATGTTCATTTTCCAGCATCATGGAAAGCATGGTGGCGCCCGAATCGGAGCGTTCGGCAATCAGAATCTCCAGAGAACGTCCTTCCGTCCGATATACTTTGCGGGATGAAACAGAAGCCTGATGCTGATCCGAGTATGATGTTCTGGAACGGTCCAGCTCCTCTCCGCGCACATCTCCGCCGGCCGACGAAGCGGACTCCACCAGATCCAGTTCATTTTTCCGGATGGAGATTTCAATCACCGTATCCGCCGAATCTTCCCGGCGGACATCCACCTGCGCCCCGATCAAAGCCGACTCCGCCTCAAGAACCGTCAGATTCAGAATGGCAGAAGCAAAACCGGGATACGATCTCGAACAGGCTCCCGGCGACTGCCGGTGTTCCCGGAACACATCGGCAATCGAAGTCGCCGAATCCGTTTTCGCATCGCTGAACAGAAACGAAATAGAATGATCCTTCCTTTCGCAAATCCATTTGATTTTCGTTCTGGGCGGAGCAGAAAGCAGCAGGGTCGATGCGGCAAGCTTCAGCATGTGCAGCATAATCCGCCGGTCCGAAACAATCCGTTCCGGCATCTCCGAGCAATGCACCTCCAGAGAGACATGGCGCTCGGAGGAAAGCTCCACGCAGGAATCCCGAAGCTCCGTCACGAGCCCTGCCACGTCAAATTCGGAATACGAAGGCTCCACATCCGCATGGTCCAGACAGGAAAGCTCTCCCATCGAATGAGCCATCCGGTTGACCGATCTTGCCTCCTCATGAATTTTTTTCAATGGGACAAGGACATCTTCCTGAGTCTTCAGTTTCCGCATCAGAAGTCCGGAAAACCCTATAATCAGATTGAGCGGCTCCTTCAGTTCACAGAGCATATCACTCAGCAGCGCCGATTTCAAACGGTTCGACGCTTCGGCATCGCGCCGTGCCAGCACTTCACGCTCATGACTCTTTTTCAAGCGGATCTGCATGCCGCCGATTTTGTCGCGCAGATGATTCAACGCCCCGGAAAGCTCCATGAATTCCACGGAAAAGCCCTCCCGGAAGTTGTCGGAAACACCTTCTCCTTTTCCCGCGCTGTTTGCAAAATTCAGCGTCCCGCTCAAAGCATCCGAAAGTTTCCGGACAACAAGAATCAGCGGCGGGAAAAAGACCAGCAGACCAGCCAGAATGATAAAGAAAAAAGGAATCAGCTGCTTTCCGGAAACTTCATCCATGCCCATCGGCATTCCGTCCTCCTCTCCGGTATAATACGGAAAAGCGGAAACGAACCGCAATCCGCGCGCCGGAATGGAATAGGTCTTCAGCGTAATGGCAGCTGCCTCCCAGCGCCGGTCCATGACAGAGTCTTTTCCCGGATTCTCGATTGTCTCCAGTTCGGAGACCCGGCTGTTCTGCAGCGGAACCAGGCGTGCGGCAAGATCCTGCATGGACTTTTTCATCAGCCCGGAAACCTTTACATTCCTTGAAAGATTTGCAGATGTCGCGACAGGTGTATTGCCGTGAATCAGCATGGAAAACGAATCGCCGCCTCCCCGATTCCCGGTTTTCTTCAGCAGCTCCGCCGCACGAATCCGGAACGCAGTCACAAAGCCGCCGTTCTTTTCGGTGAAATTAAGAGCAACCCAGAGAGTTCCATCCGCTTTCCGGGGAACAATCACAGCACCGATGTTCTGCAGCTGCGTTTTCCGGAAGTTCAGAAGCTCCTCCGGAAAAGAAAAATTCTTCGCAAGAGCCGGATTCGAGGAAAAAACAAGCCGGATGGATTTTCCATTCCGTTCCCCGAACCCGACCGCCAGATCCACCTCGGAAGGCAGCAGCGACATGGAATCCTTTTCCGGGGTCATGTAAATCACCCGTTTCAGAGAAGAGCTGAACTCCGCTGCATCAAGAGACGCAGATCCGACCCTGCGGTTCAACTCCAGATAGAGCATGTTCAGCCGCAGAAACATTCCATTGAAGAGAGAATCCAGATGCGCCCCCTCCGCGGACACAGCCGAAAAGACTTCGCGTCTCATGGATTCGGCTCTCATTTTCCGTGAACTCTCTATGAATCCGGCGGAAATGGAATTGATCCGGAAACCCGTCAGAATCAGAATCAGGAGAGCCGACACAACAGAAGCTCCGCCGATGACCAGCATTAACTTTGCCTGTAATTTCATAAAATCCTCCAGAAGTTATCGCATCAGAAACAGCAGCAGCGCCGCTGCAAGACAAAACAGGAATACCGCCGCAAAAATCAGGAACATCCATTTCTTTCTTCCGGCAGCATGTCCGTCATTTCCGACGGCTGTCTTCGTCATTTTTCCATCATATTGCAATTTTGTGCTTATTTTCAGTTTTCGATCTTTCCGGTCATATTCCATATTGGTCAGGAAGAAATCAAGTATTTCAAGAATTTGCGCGAAACCGGGGCGCTCCTCCGGAGAGGACTTCAGTATCCGGCAGACCAGATCCGAAATCTCCCTGTTGACCTCACGGTTGATTTTCGATGGAGGAACCAGCTCGCTGTGTCCCGTCCTTCCCGTAAAAGGCTCCGATCCCGTCAGAAGGCGGTAGAAGAGTACGCCGAGGCTGTAGACATCCCCTTTGTCGTCGATGGTCCCGTTTGCTGCCTTTTCAGGAGCGGTGTAGGAATCGTTCTCTTGAATCCCGGCCTCCCGCATCAGCTCGGAAAGTCCGAATCCGGTCAGATGAATCCGTTTTTCGGAATCCACCAGGATATTGTTCGGATTGATCTCTCCGTGGGAAAGCCCGGAGGAAAAAGCCTTCTGCACACCGGAGACCAGCTCATGAATCCACTGGATTACCATTTCCACCGGCAAAGGCGCCTTCTGGACTGAGAGGAACTCTTTGAGCGTGCCATATTCCGCATACTGAGAAACAATATAGGCAAGGCCTTCCCGCTCGCCGCAGTTGTATATGGAGATAATCGCAGGATGGTTGATGGCGGCAAGAAGACGCGCAATCTTTGTAAAGCGGGAACGGGTTCTTTCCGAAGCGGAATATTCAGGATTCAGAATCTTGAGAGAAACATAACGCCCGAGTTTTCCATCATAAGCGCGGAAAACGGTCGTCAGGGAATCCCGTTTCCGCCCGAGGTCCTCCAGAACGTAATTCCCGAAATACACCGGCCTGACAACTCTTGCGGAACAGTTGGGACAGCAGACAGCGGCGAACGGCGCAATTTCCGTCATATCCAGTTTCTGTCCGCATGCGGAACAGGAAACTTTAACCCGGTGTTTCCAGCCGATGACCGTCAGGCACTCCGTCAATGACGGGATTTCATTCTCCAGTTCTGTATCCACACTCTCCGCCATTCGTGATTCCCTCATACGACCCAGTACGTTTCCGACGGAACAGTCTGCGCCGCAATCCGGAACAGGATATCACGCCGTTTTAAAACCTCCAGCCGTTCCTCCGCCATTGCCTCCACCAGATTTCTGTCATTGCATTCGGAACTGAGGTGTCCGAACAGAAGATAATGTGTCTTCTCACTCAGAAGACTGCCGAGAGAACGCATGGCATCCTCATTGCTCAGATGCCCGTGACGACTCATGATCCGCCGTTTCAAATGGAGCGGACGGGATGAATCCGCCAGCATCTTGAGATCGTGATTCGATTCCAGAAGAAGAGCGTCGCAGTCGGACAGCTTGTTGATGGTCAGATTATTGACATGACCCAGATCCGTGGCTATGGAGATTTTGCATCCGTCGCAGAGGAAATTGAATGCAACCGTATCGCGGGCATCGTGCGGCACCGTAAACGGTTCCACGGTAATTCCGGCAATGGGAAATGGGGTTCCCGGAGAAAACAGAATTTTCCGCTCGCCGATCCGCCCGGCATCGGCAAGCGCTCTGCATGTGATGGAAGTGGAACAGCAGGGGATCCGGTAGGTATCCGAAAACACACGGCATCCCTTCGTATGGTCGCTGTGCTCATGAGAGATCAGAACCGCCTTGATCGTTTCCGGAGCGACCGAAACGGAGGCAAGTCTGGAAAGCAGTTCCCGGCAGGAAAAACCGGCGTCGACAAGAATCGCACCTTCCGGCGTATGGATCACAGTGGCGTTCCCGGAACTTCCGCTGCCCAGATTCGTTATTCCAAATTGATGCCTTTTCATAAAAAAACCTTCCCGCTTCTCCCCTTTTATTATACAATCGTTCCGTCGGCTTTTAAAGCGGAGAACAAATTAATTTTCAGGAACGTCAGCTGTCATCTTCCGACAGAAAACGGGCCCCGTATTCGCGGAGCCCGTTTTTCCCAATAGTCCGGGGTTCCCGGATTACGCACTGAACTGGAACGCCTTGACCGCCCCGACCAGCGCCCCCATCTTCGCAACCAGCTCGTCGGAAACAGCCGAACAGGTCTTGATGACTGCCAGAGAATTGCCGCTTTCGCGGTTCTGCGGAGCACGGATGTCAATGATATTGATTCCCTGGGCGCTGAGTTCTCCGGAAAGTTTGGCAATCACGCCAGGAAGATCCTTGTATTCGAAGAAAAGGGTGGTACCCTTCGGCTCCAGATAAAGACGGTCGAAATCGTTGAGTCTGGAGATCATCATGTTGCCCTCGGTAATCGTGCCGCGGACGGAAACACGGCTGCCTTTGGCATCCACAAGATCAATGGTGATGGACTCGCCGTACTTTTTGGCGTCATCGACTTCCCGATTGACGAGCTCAACCCCGCGTCCTTTCAGGAACTCCTCGGCGTCCTTCGCATTCAGATAGGGATCGAAATCGGGAGTAAGGCCCGCGCAGATCGGAGCGGTCATCCATTTGGCAAACTGATGGAGATTGCCGTAGAAGCTGGTTTCGATCTTGCGCAGCGGAGTATCCAGCCCGATCGCAGCTCTTGCCAGCTTTGCGAGAATAGAGGCAAGATGCTGGTATTCGGCATCAAGACCGTCGGGAACGCCCTTGTTGACAACGCATGTGGTCACACCGTTCTCAAAGTAGGCGACCGTCTGCTCCGCAGCGCGTTTCGCGGCGACAAAGTTCGCTTCCTTTGTGCTCGCGCCAAGATGCGGAGCCATAACATCGGCGACATCCGCAATGGATTTTTCCCCTTCGGCGTCTTTCTTGTAGACATCGTTGCAGTAGATGATTCCTTTTTCCGCCTTGAACTTGCGGAGATCATCCTCATTGACGATTCCGGCGCGGGCGCAGTTGACGATCATCACACCTTTCTTCACGAGAGAAAGGAGTTTCTCATTGACCATGCCGCGTGTCGCATCGTTTTCCGGTACATGAAGACTGATGACATCTGCCTTGGAGAAAATATCCTCAACCGTCGTCAGAGTGACACCGATCTCGCTTGCCAGTTCCTTGGAAATAACGGGGTCGAATCCGAGAATCGTGACATCGAATCCGGACGCGCGTTTTGCAAGGAGACGTCCGATGTGGCCAAGACCGATGATTCCAAGTGTTTTTCCGGTGAATTCACGGCCCATGAACGCTTTCTTCTCCCATTTTCCGGCGCGGGTGGAGATATCGGCGGGGATCAGCTTGCGGTAAGCGGCAAGAATCATGGCGATCACTTCCTCCGCAACAGCGTTGGAATTGGCGCCAGGAGTATTCATGACATCAATGTCTTTGCGGCGTGCGTATTTGATGTCCACATTGTCGTATCCGGCACCCGCGCGGACTACGAGTTTGAGGGCGGGAAGCACATCCATGATTTCCGGCGTGACCTTCTCGCTCCGGATGATAAGCGCTTCCGTATCCGGATTCGCCTTCGCAAGATCAAGGAACGGGGTCTCCATATCCTGTACGACTGTGAAACCTTTCGCGGAAAGAATTTCGCTGACGACCTTATCCAGTTTTGTCGGAATCAGAACTTTTTTCATTGCGGGTTTCCTTTCATGTTGTTGAAATCATCTTTAAAAATACCCCGCAAAGTGAAATCTTACAAACTGAAGCATGAAAAATGCCGCAATTTTCCTGAGATTTCCCCCCGAAACGCCCGGTTTCCTGTGAAAACAATCACAAAACATTCTCTTCCGGCACTCCCATCATGGAATTTACCGCCATTCAAAAATCTCTCCGCGGAAATTGACGGCATAATCTCTGGTTCCGTCATATTCCTTTATCGGAACACCCGTTTTCCCATGCTCCCCGCCATGATAGACCGGTGCGCCAATGAACTGATTCCCGCGAATCAGAACATTCCTTCCGCAGCCGATCCAGACGGCCCGCCGCTTTCCCGGCCCGTTGATCACGGTATTGCCGCTGATCGTAATATTCTCATGCCCGGTGTCATTCCGGAACGTTTTCACATTCCGGTAAGTCAGCCAGATTCCTGCACGCACCCAGTATCCCTCTGGTTCCTTTGCATAAATTCGATTGTTATACACGGTATTTCCGGTAATCGTAACATTCTTACAGGAGAAAAACAACGAAATTCCTCCATGTTCCGTATTGCGGACCACATTCCCGGAAACAACGGCATCTTCGCACCATTCCAGATCAAGTCCCACATCCTTTGCGCCGTCAACGACATTGCCGGACATGACAACCCCGATGACTCCTACGCCCCAGATTCCTCCTTCACCGCTGGAAGCATTCTTTACAAAATTATCACAGAACCACAAATTCCGGGTCCGGAATTGAGGCCGCCAGTGATCCTGACTCCAGAATTGAATCCCATGTTTTGTACTGTCCAGCACCGTGTTCCGCACGGTCCGCAGATTGGAACAATAAGTCTGCATAATACCTGTATGAGTGGCACGAATGACACAGTCCCGAATCACGGCATCCACGACATGATCAAGGTTGATCCCGAACGTCCCGCTGTTGGAGACAAAAACGCGTTCAATCATCACATTTCCTGTCCGAAAGAAAAAAAGGCCCTGAGTTTTCCTGCCGCGACAGTCAACAGCGAAATCCGAGAACCGGGCGTTATTTCCTCCGCGAATCACAAATTTCTGATCCTCTGAAAACGGAATCAGACAGGAATTTTCTCCGCATCCAGTGATGCTGATATTGTCCGGAAGCACGAGCTCTTTTACCGCGAACACGCCTTCCGGAATAAAAATCCGTGAAACTCCCGCTTCCACCGCTTTCTGAAATGCCGCAGTGGAATCCGAGCTGCCATCGGGCTTTGCTCCGAACGCCAGAATGGATTGTTCCACCGGAGAGGAGGAGGAATTTTTCACCACCTTCTCCAGAACGACATTATCCAGCCAGATATTTTCCGCCTGCTCTTCCACCAGAAAACGGAAATGAACCTGAGAATTGCTCTTCGTCGTAAATTCAAACAAATACTCCTGCCAATCGGCAGTTCCTCCCTTCGAACGGACCAGAGGCTGATACTCAATTCCCGCCCAGAAAGATCTGCTGTTCTGCGCTTTTGCCTGAAAACGCAGACGATATTTCGTCAGCGGCTGAAGTTTCAGCGATTTCCATACCGTTATATACACATTGCTTTTGCGGTTTCCTTTGAATGTAATGTTGAGAGACTGCTTCCCGTCGGACGCCATATCCTTCACAAGGACAGCCTCCGCGTCGGGATTGCCGATTTTATCGATTCTCCATCCTTTGAGCCCCTGTTCAAAAGAGCCGTTCTCCATCAGATTCATAGTTGCCGAGAGAGAGAAATTACAAAGACTCAAACAAACGATTCCAATCCATCCGCTGATTTTCATTTTCTATTTTCCTCCATGACGGGTTGTCTTTTTTCTGTGAGAGTGGTTTTATTTCGGCCAGACCGGATCACCGCTGATGCCGGGAATTTGAAAGTTATACATGGCGCATGCCTCAGAATTTGTTGAGACGGTGCTCCCGCTGTTCGTAAAAACTCCTTCCCAGGTCAGTTCTCTGCTTGCCTGAACATGACCATCCGCCAGCAGAATATTCCAGCGCCCCGAGTGACGATTCTCCGGACGGCTGCAGGTCCGGGCAAAAGCCATTGTATAACGGGTTTTGTTCTGGCCGTCAATCAGAACTGCGGCCAGTGTCGGCTGTTTGCATTTTCCCAGCCGACGCTCCGGCACAATCTCTTCGGTGGAAGACCAGCCGAACTGCCTGTTCGCAGTGTAATTTGTCTTCCAGTTGTTTCCCAATGATTCCAATTCAAGGGAATCAGAAACACACTGAGCAACTTTCACCTTCCTGAAATATGGAGAAAGACGCTCTATGAATGTCGGTTTGCGATTTGAAATTACTCCGTTCGGTTCTCTCAGGTTAATATTCTTCCACGACTGTGTATATGGAACATAATCATCCGAATCCATCGCATACATCTGAAGCGCACCCCCCAACTGTTTCAAATTTCCGAAGCAGGAAGCGCTTCTTGCACGTTCCCGACCCTTGTTCAGTGCCGGAAGAAGAATCCCTGCTAGAATTGCAATGATTGCTATGACTACAAGCAATTCGATCAGTGTAAAACTTAGTCTGTTTTGTTTCATATTCGGTCTCCTGTTTTCAAGTTGTTTTTTCTGCTATTTCCAAGTGTTGATTCGCGCTCATGGAGCTCAACGGGCAGCCGCAGATTCACAGTTCTGCCGATTTTTCCTGCAATCAGTTTGCAAAGAAGATCGGCGGCTTCAGAACCGATTCTGCGGCGCGGCTGTTCGATCGAGCTCAGAGGGGGAACTTGAAGACGCGCAAGAGGAAGGTCGTCAAATCCGCATACCATGACATCCGTCCCGATCTCCAGGCCCAGATCCTCCGCGGCCTTGTAGACAGCAAGCGCAACATAATCATTCATGCAGAGAATGCTGACCGGCAGAGAAGCTCCGCTCAGGAACGATTTCACTTTCCGGTAAGGCGGTTCCTGCATTTTTGCCTCATCCCAGTATGCGGGATCGTTGTCCGTTGCGGGATAGAGCAGGAAATAATCGTCGATCCGGTCGGAGTATCC
>CALXMJ010000375.1 GCA_944389445.1 uncultured Victivallales bacterium
CGGATCACCGGGGCAAGAATCCTGTAAAATTCCACCGTGTCCCGGGCTGTCCAGTACGGCGGTTCCTTGCGGTAATTCGCTCCGGAGAGATCCGGTTCCCATGTCAGCTCATACGGTCGTTTCTCCATGTGAGGATAACGGGAAATATTGATCTGAACATAATGTTCGACATAGCGAATAAAGTCGTCAAAGTTTGCGATTCCGAGCTTGTTCGTTTCCGTTCTGGGCACCTGTGCCCATTTGGGGACCTGGGAGTCATGGTGCACAAACGAACAGATGGCGTAAAGATGTTCCGGGGCGAGGCCTCGGGCAAGAATTTTCTTCATCCACATAGGAAGACCATCGCTTCCGATCTGCGGTTTTTCCGGTTCATGCCATGACCAGCGCGGCATGTTGATTTCCCATGAAGCTCCGGTTGTCAGAGCCGTGTTATATTGACTGCGGGGATTCTGAATTCCATAGAAGGAATTCATTCCCCGGCGTTTGATGTCATGGATGATTTCCTCTTTCGTTTCCGCTGCAACAGCGAAGGTGAACAGCCCCGGAATCTGGGTCCCACTGGTTTCAATGCAGCTCTCATTCTCCGGAACGCTGTTTTTTCGGACGGGATAGACTTGCACCTCATAGTATCCCGGCGGAAGAACTCCCGGTCTGAGAGAAATAGAGGATTGTTCGGCGGATACGTTTTTGCTCAGAACCGTTTTTCCAAAATAGTCACGGATGACACAGTTCAGCGAAGAAATTTCCTTCGGTGCCGCTCCCGTAAGAAGAACGATTGTTTCCTTTCCTTTCCAGATGGTATTTGACCGATTGTCGCAGTCCTTCAGTTTTGCACGGAGAAAAGGCTTGATTCCGGGGAGCTGCTTTGCGCCGAGTTTCAGATTTTTAAGGTAGAGACTTCCGATCGGAGCGCCTCCGTCGATCCGGAACGCTGAGAGTTTTGCCGGATTGAATTTCCGGTTCCGGTCTCCGGAACAAACCAGATCGGAGAACCGGTATTTGCACTTGACATATTCCAGCGGCAGTATTTCCATGGGACGGCCGGGAACACGAAACACGCTTCCATCCTCCTCCATCAAACCAAAACGGAGAGACCAGCCATTTTTTTTGTTGCTGCAAAATTCGAAAGCGAAGAATTCCGCATTGTTCCATGATTTCTGCTTCACAACCGGTTTGATGATCTGAAACCATCGCGCATCCGCAATTCTGTTGGAAGGATCCTTGTATTGAATATTGAACTCCGTACAATTCTTTCCGTCCGGACCGGAAGGAATGCGTTTGATTCCGGTTTTCAGATTATAGCCGTGTTTCGTTTTCCAGGAAGAGGCTTTTCCGCTTTCCTGAAAAAGATCCATGCCGTTTAAACTCCATACGGACAGAACAGAAAAGATCAGCAGAAAAATGGCGGTTCCCTGTTTCGGAATAAAGAGGCTTCGTTCCTTCATTTGGATTTTGTTCTCCATAATTGGTTCTTAATTGTCATCCAGAGAGAATGTGGCACTTCCGGATTGTCCGAAACCCTTCGGATCGGAAAACTGAAATGAGACCACATTGCCTCCGAGAGCGAAAGCATTGCAGCGCAGGAAATGGCGGGGCTGAATATAATTTCTCCCGGAAACAGGCATCCCCGTGGAATCCCGTTCGTAGGGAAAGGTCCAGTACTTGCCCAGAAGAGCAGCCCTGCTTTTGCATGTATCAATAAAAATCAGATATCTGGAAGGCCTCCGGATTTTCTTGTAGTTTCCGTTCCCCTCCAGATTCAGGTTATAACCATAGCTGAACCGGTTTCGGATTCTTATGGTTTGTGCATAGTCGCAGTAATCATTCATGCTGTCTTCATCCTTGAGGCCGGGGCAGTCCAGAATGGTGTTTTTCCAGTTCATCTCTTTTGTGATATTGAGATATTTTTTCCCGAAGAAATGTGCCCTGGCTCCCCAGACGGTCCACATGTTGACCAGATTGTTGTCCTTGTTTTCGTTTGCCCTCGGAGCCAGTTCAAAGTCTGTCGTGTACTGAATGAACGCCAGCCCGAGCTGGCGTAAATTGGAGGCACATGTTGCGGAATAAGCCTTGTTCCGAGCCGCCGCCAGGGACGGCAGCAGAATTGCTGCGAGAATGGCAATTATTGAGATCACCACCAAAAGTTCGATAATTGTAAATTTGTTTTTCATAAGAGCTCCTTAAGCCGGCATTGTTTTTCGTATTTCAAGAGTACAGGGTACTTTGCATTGAAAGAGATTGGACGGGCCGAGACGGTTCAGGCAGAGAAGGAGATTTGCCGCTGTTTTGCTGATCTGTTCGGGAGATTTTCCAATACAGGTCAGGATCGGTTCCGAAAAAGGCTGGTAGGAATCCGCCTCGAGATTGTCATAGCTGGCCAGAAGATAATCTGTTCCATAGCGTTTCTTCTGTTTGTTCATGGTGTCAATGATTCCGAATGCAAGAAAGTCGCTCGGCGTGAAGACGGCATCATAACGGAATCCGGATTCCAGTATGAGTTCGCCGAGACGCTGTCCCGCAATTCTGCCCAGATCCGAAGGGAACGGAGGGATTTCAATCGCTTTGATCCGGCAACTCTTTGTGATTGGATTTTCCCGGATTTTTTCTTCAAACATTTTGATTCTGGCTAGATGAATCTCTTCGCTGTTGGTCGCTGTCAGAATATTCCGGATGTTTTTTTCCGCAAAAAAGGAGGAGAGACGTGAAAAGCCGGAACTCAGATCCGGAATGACCTGATGAAACGGATAGGGACAGAACTCTTCGTGCTGAATGACGACGATCGGTTTTTTCCAGGCAAGCAGATGAGGCAATGTATCCCGGTCAAGACAACCGTAGGTGACCAGCAGCGCATCCAACTCGTCCAGAATCGCTCTGATTTCTGTTTCCGGTCCTTTCAGATCGTCCCTGTCCAGCCGGATAATTTTTGCTCCCGCCGATTTCAGTATGCTGACTGCCGGTGTAAGGAACGTGCCGAATGCTGCCGTATATTCTGCTCCAGATGTGCAGTTGCAGTAATTCATTGTCACAATACCGACCCGCATTGTCGCGGCGGGATTCCGTTTCAGAAAAACTCCTTTGCCGCGCGTGCTGGAAAGAACTTCCGCTTCGACAAGCACTTTGATCGCTTTCTGCGCCGTCATCGGCGAGACCGAAAAATCTTTTGCAATATTGCCGATATTCGGCAGTCTGCCGTTCGGCGCCGCATAACCGTTGGCAATCTTTTCTTTCAAAACTGTAATAAGTTCTGTCGTTTTCATCAGCGCTCTTATTGTTTTGCTTCTTTACTTAAATTATAGCATAAATCGCTTGAATTGACAAGAG
The DNA here is from genome assembly GCA_944389445.1 of uncultured Victivallales bacterium. GTDB lineage: Bacteria > Verrucomicrobiota > Lentisphaeria > Victivallales > UBA1829 > UBA1829. The sequence goes on from CALXMJ010000375.1 coordinate 3,322, forward strand.
GTAAATCTAAAGAAATGGAATATTTTTTTGATAAAAGTGTAATATCTGGTGTAATATGCTGCGCGATATTTAAAATAAATAAGCAGGTTCGGAGGAACCTGCCTGAAAAACGGAATTCTGCCGGCTTGTCACGCTTCCGCGGGAACAAGGGGAACGCGTTTGATTTTACGCTTGGAAGGCGGAATCCGGTAATTCGTTTTAATGCCGCAGACCTTGCGGGCGGCGTCCCAGCTGCCTTCACCGAGTTTCTTCATGCCGTATGCGAGGAGGTACTGGTAGTTCTTGCGCATATTGCAGTAGGAAAGATCGACTCCGGCTTTGTGAAGCTTGATAATTTCCGTCTTGATTTCAAGAATCGACATGCTTCTGCGCTCGCGGATGACCGAATAATCAATTCCCGCCGCCATGACCGCTTTTCCCCATGACTTGTAATAGCGGATCGCCGCCATATAAAGCGATTTATGATTCGTCTGAGCCTTCTGGCTGGAGAGCTGCTGACCCGTCGCCGCCATTTCGCGGATCGTTTCGGTTACTTTACTGCGGTTCCAGACCTTGTATTTCCGGATGTCGCTGTAATCGAATCCGCATGCGGTGATTGCTTCTCCCCAGGAGCCGAAGATTCGTTCGGCTGCTGCGTATACGCTGGGGTAATGTGTCGCATAATAGTGGGAATTGAGAGGTTCCTTATTACTGTGAGTCGAATAGATGTGCGACTCAATCATATCGGCTGTCCAAATTCTCTTAAACATGACGTTCCCATCTTCCAATTCGTTAAAAGTTAATACAGTATGTGATGAATAAGATTTCTTACTATATCATCGAAAGCGGAAATGTCCAGTGTTTTTTTGTTTTTTTCAGTAAAAAGGGGAAAATCGGCATGCGGAGGGCGGTTTGCGGTCCGTTTATTTGGGGCGGACGCGCGGATCGACCCAGGCATAGGCAAGATCCGTCAGAAGATTGATGAAAACAAACAGAAAGGCTCCGAGAATCACGAGCGCTTTCAAGGTTTGCAGATCGGAACTGTTCAGGGCGTCGACTCCGCGGAACCCGAGTCCGGGAATTCCGAAGAAGCTTTCCAGAAGCAGACTGCCGGTGAATAGAAACGGCAGAACGGTCGAGGCTCTTGTGATGATGGGGATTGCCGCGTTTTTCAGCAGGTGCTTGAAGTAGACCTGGAAGGGCGGACATCCCTTGGCGACTGCCGTGCGCAGATATTCCCGGTTCATTTCGTTCAGGAAAACGGTCCGGTAGAAACGCACCCCGCTGCCGGTTCCGCTGATGATCCCGACGATCACGGGAAGAGCCAGATTGCGCGGAGTATCCCATCCCCATACGGGGAACAGATTCAGGTAATAACCGAACAGCCACTGACAGAACAGGATCAGTGCCAGATAACTGATGCTCATGCCCGCTACGGAGAGCAGCATGATGCACCGGTCGAGCCAGCGTCCCCGGAATACCGCCGAGAGCATCGCCAGAGAGATTCCGACAATCAGTTCTCCGAAAAAAATCGGGAGCATCAGCATCAGGGACGCCCACATTCCGCTCCAGAGCACCTCTTTGATCGGGGTTCTGGTCAGAAGCGTCTCGCCGAAATTGAAGAACGAGACATACGGGAATTCCTTCTGAAATGAGACCAGTTCAAACAGGGAGGCGGTCAGCTGGCTGTCGAAAAAACTTCCGGTCGGCCGCAGAAATTCGATGGTTTCAAGAGTGAGAGTCTTGTTTCCCCGGTTTTCGATTCTGAGTATTTCCGGAAAGGTCCGCAGGAGATGTTCCGCGTTTCCCGATTGGAAATCCGATTCAATGCCGTTGATGCAAAGTCCTGAGTCGTCCGTTTTCAATCGGAGGAGAAGCTTCTGCTCCGGAAGATCGAAATTCTTGCGGACAAGAAGCGATGCGCCCGGAGAAAGCAGGAGGCCATTCTTTCCCGGTTTTGCTCCGCTGGAAGGCGTGATTCCCGGAAAAAGCGAACGCGCGCCGGAGAAATCGGCGCCCGGATAGGCCTCGGTTCTGCGCCAGTGACCGAAGAAGAGCGGCTTGTCGGAACCGAGCTGCATGCGCATGTTTTCCAGTTCTTCCGGAGAAGGATTCTTGCCGAGGACCGTTGCCGCCGGATCGCCCGCCGCCACGCGGAACAGAAGAAAGGTCAGGACCAGAACGCCGAACATGATCAGAATGGAATATGCGCAGCGCCGCAAAGCATAACGAATCATCAGGTTGTTTCTCCGTGGTTAATTCAATAATATAACCCCTGAACGGCAAGGGACAATTCCCTTTCTCTGATTTTTTAGAGTATTTTTTGAGAAAAGGCGGTTTTTTTTCCGTAAAGTGTGCTATATTAAAAGAAATTGTATATTGTTTTTCAGCAAACATGGAGAAAAAATGCATACATACAGAACGCATACCTGCGGTGAATTGAGAAAAACCGATGTCGGCCGGAAGGCGAAACTTTCCGGATGGATTCACAGTGTCCGCGATCACGGCGGAGTGATTTT
>CALXMJ010000376.1 GCA_944389445.1 uncultured Victivallales bacterium
GCCCATGTCGCGCAGATAATCGAAACCGAATTCGCTGTTGGTTCCGTAAGTGATGTCGCAGGCGTACTGGGCGCGGCGTTCGTCGGGGTTCATCTCGTTCTGGAGACACCCGACGGTCAGACCGAGATATTTGTAGATGGTTCCCATCCATTCGGAGTCGCGGCGTGCAAGATAGTCGTTTACGGTAACCAGCTGACAATTCTTGCCGGTAAGCGCATTGAGGTAAAGCGGCATGGTCGCGACGAGTGTTTTTCCTTCGCCGGTCGCCATTTCCGCGATTTTCCTCTGGTGAAGCGCGATACCGCCGAGGAGCTGAACATCGAAGGGGATCATATCCCATGTAAGTTCATGATCGCAGACGACCGTTGTCGTTCCGCAAAGTCTGCGGCAGGCGTTTTTAACTGTGGCGAACGCTTCGCAGAGGATGTCGTCAAGGGTTTCGCCCTTTTGAAGACGATCCTTGAATTCCTGCGTTTTCGCCTTGAGCTGTTCCTCCGAGAGTTTCTGATAGGAGAGTTCGAGTTCGTTGATCCGTTTGACCAGCGGAGCCATCCGTTTCGCATCGCGGGCGGATTTGCTGCCGAAGATCGCTTTCAAAATACTGGTTAACATGCTGAAAAATCTTTCTTATGCTTTGGAGCCCGCGCCGGAACCGGGAGTGGTAAGAGCCATTCCCTCCTTGCACATGGGGCATTCTTCCGGGAGATAGGTCGGCAAATTGAGCTGGAGAAGACTGAAAAGAGGAATTCCGAAATTCGCTTTCCCGCCGCTGCGGTCCGTGATGATCGCAACTGCGACCGGAATCCCGCCGAGACTCCGGACAAGATCAATGGTCTGCTGAACGCGTCCGCCTTCCGTGACGACGTCTTCCGCGATGATGACTTTTTCTCCGGGACGGATACTGAATCCGCGTTTGAGGACCAGCTGATCATTGACTTTGTCTGCAAAGATGGATTTCAGTTTCAGGGCTCTTGCGAGTTCCTGACCGACGAAAAGCCCGCCGACCGCAGGGGAAATCACCGTTTCCGCCGTAATTCCTTTTGCCTTGATCTGATCCGCCAGCGCGGAGCAGAGACGCTCCCCGCGGTCGGGATCAACAAAAACAAGCGCACACTGGAAAAAACGGTTGCTGTGCTTGCCGCTGCGAAGTTTGAAATGTCCTGTGAGAAGAGCTCCCGCATCCTGAAGCTCTTTGACGATTTCTTCATGTGTCATAGCCATTCTGTCAGCTCCTGTTATCTGAAGGTATCCGAGGAAGTCGGTTCGATCCAGAGATGGAAATCCACCTTCCGGTCGCCGAGTTTCAGTGTAATCATCGTATTGAGACGTGTAAGCAGGAGGGCATAGGGAACTTTGACCTCGCCGCCCGGAACCGTGACGGCGACATTGCAGTCACCGAGAATGGGTTCCGCTTCCCGGAGGGCGAGAATGAGTTTATGCAGTTTCATAAGTTTGCCGCGGAGTTCTGCGTCGAACTGATAGGGTCTGTGGCACTTGGGGCAGAGGGTTTGAAAATCCTCTCCGGCGAGTTCCATCAGGTCGAACTTGACGACCGCTCCGCAGTCCGGTTCCACACAGAGGAAGTCGACCTGGGCCTTGCTTTTTTCCGTTTTGGCTGTCATTTCTCGTATACTCTCCTTAAGAAATAAATGAAAAGTTACATTCAACCTAAGAATATAGCATCTTTTTTCTTTTAATAAAGCGGGATTTTCATTTTTCCTTCAAAAAATCTCTTCCAGCGGATTCTTGGACAGGAATACGATATCTGATTTTCTTCGAATCAGAAAAAAAACGCCGGAGTCCCGTTCCGAAGCTCCGGCAGAAAATGATTCAGGGAAATGGGTGTCTGTCAACGGACCAGTTCGTAGACGAGAATGGGATTTTTCCCGTCGAGATCCGTTTTCAGGAGATAGGACTGCTTTCCATTCTCCATGAACTGCTGAATTTTGCAAAGACGCCGTCCGGAGATGTCGCAGGCGTACAGCGTGCCGCGGAATGGACGATTCAGGGACAGGACGGCTTCTCCGCGCAGAATCAGCGGCTGAGTGGAACCGCTCTTTTCCAGGATGACCAAACGCGGATCGCGGAAGACAGAGTCTTCATTTTTGACATCTGTCAGATGCAGAATCAGAATCCGGCGACTCTGTTCCAGTGTTCCATCAAGCGAAGCGATCAGAAACGAGGCGTCGCTTTTCCGGTTCCGGATGACGCCGAAGTTGCCTGTCCCGCTCTTTCCTTCCGGCAGAAGAAAGGATTCGCTGCGCGGCGTCACGCTTCGGAAGGTCTGCTGTTTTTTGTCCAGAACCAGTTCGCCCGTCGAGCTTGTGAAGGTCTGCGTGGAGCGTTTCAAACTCCCTTCCGGCAGAAATCCCTGCGAGATCAGAGTTTCTATGGCGGAAAGAATATTGTCCGCATGGAACACATTTTTCTTTCCGGGCAGCGGGACCGCCGTGGGATAGATGAGCGCCCGGTACGATTCGGAATCCGCCTGAAAGACAAGTCCGGTTTTGGCGATCAGTCCCAGCGTGTTCGGTGCGGAGGAACTCTGGAAGCCCGGATACTTCCAGTACTCTTCCGGCTGATAGAGGGGAATTTCAATTTCCGATGCGGCAACATCTCCGCGCAGAAAGAAAAACGCTCCGGCGCGCATGCCCAGACGGAGAATCGGATGGACCGCTCCGTCGAATGGTCCGATT
>CALXMJ010000377.1 GCA_944389445.1 uncultured Victivallales bacterium
AGGCACCTGTTCCCTCTGTGCACAGGCCGATTATCCGGAACTCTTTGCCGATCATCTACGCTTCTTCCACGATCTGCTCGGAAGCCGCGGCGCCAGAATCATGATGTGGCACGACATGCTGCTTGACCGGAAGGATCCCCGCTGGAACGGCTTCATCTGCTGCGGAGGAAAAACATTAAGCAGCCTCTATAAAACCCTTCCGAAAGACATTGTGATCTGCGACTGGCAGTACCGCTGGGCACGGGATCCGGAGGGACCGGAACGCGACAACTGGATCACGTCCGAATTTTTCCAGAACGCCGGATTCGATACGCTGACCTGTCCATGGAATCTGCACGAACAGATTCTCAGCGTCGGACGGCATGCCGCAAAACACGGACAGTTCGGAATACTCCAGACGGTCTGGAACGAGGATCATGAGAGGACCTTTCTCTTCTTTGCCCCCGGCAGTTCCGCCGCATGGAATCCCGAAGCCGGATCAAAAGACAAAGCCACATGCATCCAGGAGTGCTTCAACCGCTATCTGCGCGACGTCACACGCGATATGAAACTGACAAACTACACCGATTTCGGACACCACCAGTATCAGGTTGCACCGCAAACCCATCAAAAGTGAAAATGGAGGACGTTTATGAGAAAAAGGAGACTGTTCACACTGATTGAACTCCTGATCGTTGTTGCAGTGATTTCCATTCTGATCTCACTTCTGCTTCCCGGGCTGGCCAAAGCAAGGGAGCATGCCAGGAGCGCGTCCTGCCGCAACAACCTGCGGCAGGTTGTCACAGGATGGATTCTGTACGCCTCGGATTTCAACGACGTCTGTCCCTTCCGTTTTACCACGGTGAATTCCAAAAGCGTTTTCTGGACCTATCGTCTTTGTTCCGGGAAATACATTCAGAAAAAAAGCATGATCTGTCCGGCCCGCAACCACTATTTCCAAAATGACGGGAGTCCCACCTATTACGGCAACTTCTGGAAGAATCCGGGAAGTGGAATGACCGAACCCTCCTCCTCCGGCTGGCAGGTTCCGGACTACGGAATCAATCACTATTTTGCATCCTCCGTGGAAGGAAACGGATCGCAAAAGGAAACGATTATCAGAATGCACCAGTTTCAGAAGCCATCCCGGACCGTCGTATTTCTGGACAGCGCCGCCTCCGGAGGTACCCGGGAAACCGATCCATTGCAGGTAAAGGGCGGACCGAACATCAACAACTCCTACGCGATTCCGAGCAATGGCCCGATTCTCTGGCCCCTTCATGACTCCGGACGGGAGGTGAACGGATCATTCGCAGACGGCCATGTCGCCTCTCAGAAAGGACACGGCACCTGGGAAATCGCTGCACAGGATATCTACCGGAATCCCGGCAGTGCCTTCTACGGACCTTCCGTAGATGACTCCCGGAAAGATGATGCTTCCTGCTGGATCCGTCACGACGGCATCTACCGGAAGTCCGGATATTAGTCATTTTCGTACCGGTTTTTCTGACCCCATCCCTCAGGAGAGTGAATCATGTATCAACAAAGAAATCTATTTTCATACGGGAAACAACTGTTTTTTCTTTTGTTTTTCTGTCTGCAGCCGATTCTTTCCGCCTCTCCGCTTTCCAGTGCGGCGGGGGAATTCGAGTATCCGACCGCCGGAGTGATTTTCCCGGAACAGGGCACCATTCAGATCACAGCGACACCGAACACGGATCTGAAAGATCTCCGGGACGGCTGGCCCTTCGCCGTCTGTATCAGAGGGGAAAAGAATTCTTCCGCGACCCGAACCGCCATCGGAATCTACTCCAATCCCGGAAAGAACAATGGACTTTCCGCCCTTGTCCGGGGAACAAACCAGAAAAGCTGTTATGCGGTCGACCGCAATTCCCCCGTAAAAGCCGGACAGCGGGTCAATATGGCGCTGACCTGGGGACCGGCGGGAGTTTTCTTTTATGTGGACGGGCGTCTGGTCGGAAGCGGAAAATTTCCCGCAGAAGTTCTTGCGTTCTCTCCGTACCTGAAAATCAGCACACTGGGCCCTTTTTTTGTCTCACGCCTGGCAGTCAGTTCCAGACAGATTCCCCGGGAAAAACTGCAATGGGATTCCTCGCGTCCGTTCACCCCGGATGCGGACTGCACCCTGCTGGCAAACGATCCGGCGAAACCGCACTATTTTGCGGCGCCGGAGTTCCGGAAACGGAAATTTGTTTCGCTGCTTCCATTTGATTCGGTCTCCGGACGAATCTGGTATGAGGAGGAGACACCGCTCGTGCGCTTCTCGGCGGCAAACTTCACGAACCGCGAAGCCGTTCTTCCGGTCACCCTGCGTCTGACCTCGGAGGACGGAAAGAGCCGGAGCGTTGTCCACAGGATTTCGATTCCGGCAGATACGATCCGTGCTCCCCTTGTTCTTCCTCTGAAAAATCCGGGCTGCGGCTTCTACCAGGTGGAAGCGGAAACCGGACCGGAAAAGAGACGTTTCGCTTTTACGCTCTCCATTCTGCCGCGGATTGCCGGATCGCCGGGAGCGCTCGCAGAGTATCTCGGAACGGCGGGAACCACTGAACCGGCAATACTCGGGAAACTTGGAATCCGCTGGATGCGTTCCTGGGGAAGACCAGATTTTGTCTGGCATCTGCTTGAACCGTCGAACGGAAAATTCGACTTCCGGACCGCCGACGCTCTCATGGAGGGGGCGCATCGAAACAATGTCCATGTTCTTGCCGTGCTCGGATATCCTCCCTTCTGGGCATCGGAGCCCCCCGGCTCCGAACGGAAAAACATCCGTTTTCCCGACCAGCCGGGACGCTGGAAACCCCGCTCCGTGAAGGAATGGACGCGCTATGTGCGCCGAACCGCGGAACACTTCAAGGGACGCATCGGACATTATGAGATCTACAATGAATGCGATTTCAAGCTCCCGGGCAAACCGGCGTCGTTCAGCGGCACCACCGAAGAATACTTCCAGCTTCTGAAAAGCGCCTCGACGGCCATCCATTCCGCGGATCCCGCGGCCAGGGTTCTGGTCACGGGATTCAGCATGGTACGCGGAGCCGTGGATTCCGCCATGCCCGCGGATCTGCTGAAACTGGGAGCCGCCGATTTCGTCGACATCTGGAATCTGCACTCCTACCAGGTTCTCTTCAACGTTCCGGAAATGAAGCGGATGGTTCATGCGCGGAAACCGGGAATGCCTTTCTGGCAGACGGAACACATGTGGCATATTCTGAAAAACCGCTCCCGGGTCCGTTATCTGACCGCAGCCATTGCCTTCTGGTTTCTTCAGGAACGGTTTGAAAAGTTTTTCACGTTCGGATGGAACGAATATCTGAGCAATGAACATACCCATTCCGCCGAACTGCCGCTGCATGTCTTCGGCGTCTGCCAGCAGTTCCTGCGAATCTGCAGCAGCTATGAGGGACTTTATTCCGGACTGCCCAGGGAAGAGTTCGATGTCCGTCATGTTCTGCGCCGAACCGACGGAGGCTTCCTGACCGCGATCGGCAGCAGCATTGGAAACTATCAAATCCGGATAGCCAATCCGGATGCGATCGTCTACCGGGAATGCGGCGAACGGCTTCCCCTTCGCGGCGGGTCTCTGCAAACCGGAAACCATCTGCTCTATGTTCTGACGAAAGCGCCCCTGAAGCTGCAATCCTTCCAGCGGCTCGAAAGCAGTCAGTTGCTGTCGAATCGCGATTTTGAAGAGCTCAGCGGCGATGCAATGGGCGGAGTCGAATACTGCAATCCGGCGGAATGGATCGTGCGGACAAAATTCGACCCGGGCGCCGCGGTCACGATCAGCTCCGGAAAAGGAAACGGGAAATATGCGGTCTCACTGACCACCTCCGGAAAAGGTCGCGTCTACCTTTTCCAGAATCTGAAAATCACCAATCCGGGAACCT
>CALXMJ010000378.1 GCA_944389445.1 uncultured Victivallales bacterium
GACAGCTGCATCGGCGGGCAAACATCGCTGAATTTCCGGCATTCCAAAAATCTGATGGGGACCTTTTATCCCCCGCATAAAATTCATATCTGGCCGGGGTTCTGTGCCACGCTCAATGAACTTGATCTGGCCGGCGGCTGGGGTGAGATCATCAAATTCTTTCTGATGGAAGGGTTTGAAGATGATTCCGTCTCCGGAGTCGGCGTCAGGCTGCGCAATTGCATCGGATCGGGCGGGGTGCCGTCATGGGAGGCGATTCGCGACTGTCTGAATATCAAACGCTCGTTCATGGAAGAGGATGAATTTGATCGCGGCCGCCGGAATTTACTTAATTACGGACACTGTTTCGGTCACGCGCTGGAAGCGGCATCGAATTATTATGTGCCGCATGGGATTGCGGTCAATATCGGGATCATGTTTGCCAATCTGGCCGCGGTTCGCCGCGGGACGCTGACGCAATCGTGCTGCGAGGCGATTCTGCGCGAAGTGAATTTACCGTATCTTGTTCAGAAACAACGTCCGGAAGATTATGATGCGGCGGCCCTGCTGGAAAATTTGAAGAACGATAAGAAGCGTACGGGTACGGGATTGCCGCTGGTGATTCCCGCCGGAGACGGTTTGCTCCGGCTGAATGATTTTACCGAGGCGGAATTTCATACGGTACTGCATGATTTGAAAGCGATATTGTTCGCGGCGAAAACAAGGGTGGAAAAATGAATGTGCTTGAACGGGAAATGATTTTGTTGCTGAAGGATCTCAAGGAAAATTGCAACTGCATTCAGATCAAGGCGGAGTTCGAGGCGGAAGGCACCCGGATGGTGGAACTGACCCGCTTGAAGGACATCACCTCCGTGGCGGGACTGCCGATCATCATGAAGATCGGCGGAGTGGAATCGCTGACGGATGTGTATAATTGTCTGGAGATCGGGGTAGCCGGGATCGTTGCGCCGATGGTGGAGACTCCCTATGCGCTGTACAAATACGGGAAGATGATCGAGACGATGATCGCGCCGGACAATGCCGAAGATATTGATTTCTATTTCAATATGGAAACCAGAACCGGTTACGAAAATTTTCCGGCGATGATGGAATTGCCGATTCTCCGGCATCTTGATGGAGTGACGGTCGGCCGGGTGGATCTGACCGGTTCCATGGGGATGACGCGAAGTTCGGTCGATACGCGGGAGATTTACGACATCTGTGCGGATACGTTCCGGCAGGCGCGTGCTCGGAACCTGGCCTGTTGTGTCGGCGGAGCGATTTCACACGAGAGTATTGAGTTCATCCGGGAGTTGAACCGGGAGAAGCTGCTCGATAAATTTGAGACGCGCAAAGTGGTGTTCCGTGCGGATGCGGTGGAATGCAAAGAGGATATCCTCACGAAGGCGATTCGGTTCGAACTTCTCTGGCTGAAGAGTAAGCAGCGTTATTACTCCCGGATCAAGCAGGAGGACGAGGAGCGCATCCAGATGTTGGAGAAGCGTTTGAATGGCTGATGGCGAGGCGCTAATGAACAAGGTCCGGTCGGAACGGAAGAAGACGATCAGCATCGCGACGAGCTGCTGGAACGAGGTGGAAAATATTCCGTTGTTTTATCAGCGGGTGCGTGCGGAACTGGAGAAGCATCCGCAGTACGATTATGAATTTGTCGTGGCGGACAATAATTCCACGGACGGGACACGGAATGAGCTGCGCCGGATTGCGGCATCGGATCCGAAGTTCAAAGTGATTTTCAACGCGCGGAATTTCGGTCACATTCGTTCGCCGTATCATGCGTTGCTCAACACCGGAGGGGATCTGGTGTTTTACCTCTGCAGCGATTTGCAGGAACCGCCGGAGATGCTCGGCGAATTTCTGAAGAAATATGAAGAGGGATTCGAGGTGATCGCCGGGGTTCGTTCCGGGACGCATGACGGGTTTCTGATGGAGTTTCTCCGGGGGATATATTACAAACTGCTGCAGAAATCCGCCTCGGATCAGGAATTGCTGGAAAAGTTCACCGGATTTGGTTTGTTCGATCGGAAATTTATTGAGGCGTTGCGGAAATTTCATGAACCGTATCCCTATTTCCGCGGCCTGGTCAGCGAAATCGGGTTGAGACGTTGCGAGGTGCCGTTTGTTCAGGACAAACGGAGGCACGGCGTGACCAAAAACAATTATTTTACGTTGTACGACATGGCGATGACCGGACTGGTCAACCATTCAAAATTGCCGTTGCGGCTGGCGGTGTTGACCGGATTTCTGATCGGCGGGGCGAGTTTCTTGGTGGCAGTAGTTTATTTTGTACTCAAATTGCTCTGGTGGAATACGTTCAGCCTCGGATTGGCGCCGCTGGTGATCGGGTTGTTTTTTCTGTCGGGAGTGCAGTTGCTCTTCATCGGGATCATCGGGGAATATCTGGGAGCGGTGTGGATTCAGGTGAAGAATCGACCGCTGGTGATCGAGGAAGAACGGATCAACTTCGATGAATAAGAGAATTTTCCTGACCGGGGGGACCGGATTTTTCGGCAGGAGCATTCTCTCCTGCCGGAAGCGCGGACTGCTGCCGCCGGGAGAGTGGACGATTTTGTCACGTTCCCCGGAACGGTTTCTGGCGAACAATCCGGAATTTGCCGGGCTGCCGGGAATTTCCTGGATAGCGGGGGACGTGCGGGATTTTCCGTTTCCGGCAACTCAATTCGACTGGATCATTCACGCGGCGACTCCGGCTGTGACAACGCTGCCGCCGGGGGAGATGCGTTCGCTTGTGACGGACGGAACGCGGCGGATAATTGAATTTGCCCGGCGGCGCGGTGCGGAAAAGTTGTTGTTGACCAGTTCCGGCGCAGTATATGGCGTTCAACCGCCGGAGCTGGAAAAAATTCCGGAGGAGTTTCCCTGCAATCCGGTCACCGAATATGGACTTGCGAAACTGGAGGCGGAAAAACTCTGTCTGGATTCCGGGCTTCCCGTGGTTCTGGCGCGTTGTTTTGCCTTTACCGGACCGTATTTGAATCGGGAGATTCATTTTGCGATCGGCAATTTTATTCGGGATGCGCTGGCCGGGCGGGAGATCGTCATAAAGGGCGACGGTACGCCGTTGCGCAGTTATCTGTATGCGGACGACCTGGTGAAATGGCTTTTCCGGCTTTTGATGAGGGGAGAAGCCGGAAGAGCGTACAATGTTGGAAGCGACACGGCACTGTCGATTCATGAACTGGCGCTGCTTGTGAAACGGGTTTTGAAATCCGAAAGTGAAATCGTCATGTGCGAACGTGCGATATCGGGGCGTCCGCCGTCCCGGTACATTCCGTCGATCGAGCGGGCGGAGCGGGAACTCGGATTGGCGGTGGAAATTCCGCTGGAGGAAGCGATTCGCCGTTCCGTCTTCGCGGAAAATTGATGCGCGTGCGGAATGATGTTCGGCGAAAGACCTGAGGAGGTTTGTGCCCGTCGGGCATCGGTTTCATTTCGTCCGGCGTCCCGGCCCCCTGATTTCCGGACGACACACACAAACAGCATCGAATCAAAAAAAATCATCTTTTCCAGAAGGAAGTCTTGACATTTGAGGCACACTGGAAAAATCTGGTTCTCAAACGGAATCCAACGCCGGTTCGATCGGCTGTTTCGACGGGCATACGGAAAACCGCCGCGACCTCTCCTGTCTGACCCGATGGGGAGAAAACAACCGGGGCAATTTCAATGGAACCAATGCCATGGAACGTTATCCACGGAATTGAAGCCGGAAAGAAATCTCAGGCAATGATCGGAGGAGCGGACACCTTCTTTTTCCGTCCGGTTTTTTCCGCCGCGACCAGAAGTTTTTTCAGGTTCGGCACACGGTTGAAATCCTCGCGGGAGTCGTTTTCGCTCGCGGTGAGAAGGCCGTTGTCAATCATATTGAATACGACATCGCCGATGGAGGACCCGCTGACCAGCCCCCAGTCCTCCAGCACATCCCACGCAAGGGGACCGAACTGCTGGACCGCATATTCCGCGACCCCCTGAATCAGCTCTTCCCCGCTGACATGCCGTTCCTTCCGGGACAGAGTCTCGCGCTGGAGCTTGCGGACCGTATACGCAACCGCCTCGTTCATAAACTCATAAGCGCCCTGACGGTACCGGACATCGCGTTCCAGGATTTTTTCGACGATTTCAATAAAATTTTCATCAGGCATTCTGCGCCCTCCAAATTTTATATTTCATTTATAATATACATCCGGCAATTCCAAATACAAACCATGTTTCCGCGCCGGTTCCATTTTCCGGAAGAAACAAACCATGGAAAAACGGATGGGGTCCCGGACTACAAAACGGTCTCCATTACCGCTTTCAGGTCCGCCGGAAGCGGTGCGGAAAAGGACAGCGCCCTCCCCCGGTACGGCATTTCCAGAGAAGACGCATGGAGAGCCTGACGCGGAAGAATCAGCAGCCGCCGATCCTCGTCCGTCAGGGAATCGGTCACGAACCGGGTAAAGAAAGTATCGTCAAGTCCGTACAGCTTGTCGCCGACCATCGGAAAGCCGAGAGAACAGAGTGTCGCGCGAATCTGGTGCAGACGCCCCGTTGCGGGAACCGCCTCGACCGCGCTCAGTCCGTTTTCCCGGGCGATCAGACGGAAATCCGTGACCGCCGTCTCCGCCTCTCCGCCGGGACACTCTTCTGTAAAGCGTCGTTTCTTGCGGACTTTCGATCCCGGATCGGCGGAGAGCCATCCGGACGCATGAACCGGCTCCTCCGGAAACTCACCGTGAACAAACGCAAGATAGCGCTTTCCGACCCGGTTTGCCATCAGTTCCCGCCTAAACGCCACCGCCGCTTCGCGGGTGCGGGCGATCAGCACAACGCCGGAAGTCTCCCGGTCGAGACGCGTCGCAATATGAATATTCTCTCCGTACCGCTCCCGCAGCAGATACCAGAGAGTGTGTTTGAAAAACGCTCCGGCTGGATGACACGGCAGATTGCCGGATTTGGAAACGGCCAGATACTCCGGTGTCTCTTCCAGAATTTCGAACGAGGGATCGACCGCCGGTTCCTCGGCGGCATTCGGCTGAAACGCGATCACTTCCCCGGCCTGAAGACGGCGGGAGGGCTTTGTCGGCTTTCCGTTCAGCAGGATCTCGCCCTCCGCGATGCTTTTCTGCCACTCGGTGCGGGAACGGTAGCTGAAGCGTTTCTGAAGATAAAAATCGAGCCGGAC
>CALXMJ010000379.1 GCA_944389445.1 uncultured Victivallales bacterium
CGAGAGGAGGAGGAGGGTCGCCCGGAGCGGGGATCCGGAAGTGGAAGGGGGACTGGAGCTTGCCGGTGACATAGTGAAAAATCTCGAGAACGCGACTCTCCCGGTTTATGACAAGGAGGATCCGAAGCAGGTGCGCATCGTGAAGTCCATGCAGCTCCTGACTCTGACTCCGGCGTTCGTCTGCGCGAATACCGACGAGGAGGCGTTCCGGAACTTCGGCAAGGATGAGCTTTCGAAAAAGCTGATCGCCGACGCCGCGAAACACGGCATGGAGGTCGTTCCCGTCTGCGCGAAGCTGGAGGAGGATCTCGCCCAGCTCGAACCCGACGAGGCACTCGCGTTTCTGGAAGATATCGGCGTGGAGAAAAGCGGACTCGAACGAGTCATTCATACCGGCTATCAGCTTCTGAACTACCTGACATTCTTTACGACCGGTCCCGATGAGACCCGTGCCTGGACCGTCACGCGCGGTTCGACGGCGCCGCAGGCGGCTGGAAAAATCCATACCGATATGGAGCGCGGCTTCATCCGCATGGAGGTCGTCTCCTACGACGATCTGATGAAATACGGCAGCTGGAACGGCGCGAAAGAGGCCGGAAAGCTCCGGATCGAAGGAAAAGAGTACATTGTGCAGGACGGCGACTGCGTGTTCGTCCGCTTCTCCGTCTGAGGAGGTCCATTCTGTCATGGCTTCGGATCGGGGTGTTTTCAAGAGCACGATGGGGCTTTCCGGAGCCACCTTTCTGAGCCGCGTTCTGGGGCTGATCCGGGAGATCCTGACCGCGCAGTTCATCGGCGGCGGAATGCTGATGAGCGCATGGGCGCTTGCGTTTACGCTTCCGAATCTATTCCGCCGCATTCTGGGGGAGGGGGCGCTGGGGACCGCTCTGATCCCGATGATCTCCCATACGCTGGAAAAAGAGGGACAGGATTCCGCCCGGCGGAAGTTCTCCACGATTGTGATCTGGCTGACTTTTCTTCTGGCGCTGATTACGGTGCTGGTGGCGCTTCCCGCGCTGCTGATCGAACCGTATGTGACGACGGAGCGCTGGAAGATGGCGCTTCTTGCGACGCCGGTGGTGATGCCGTACTGCATCATGATCTGCCTGATCGGGATAGCAACCTCGCTTCTGAACAGCATGAAGCAGTTTTTCCTGCCTGCGATGGCGAGTCTGCTGCTGAATGTGTTTCTGATCGGAGCGCTTCTGTTTTTCTGTTCGGGGGGGCGGAAAGAACCGGTGAACTGTCTGTATGTGCTTTCGGTGGCGGTGCTGCTTTCGGGAGTGGCGGAGATGGTGGTGCTCGGGTGGCTGCTGAAGAAGGAGGGGATGCTGCCGGAATTGTCGGGGCGGACGTTGTGGAATGCGCCGGCGATCCGGGAGATCTGGCACCTGGCGCTGCCTGGACTGATCGGAATGTCGGCGCTTCAGGTCAGCGTGATCTGCGACCGGACGATTGCGATGGCGATCGGCAATCACGCGGTTGCGGCTTTGTATTACAGCGACCGGCTCATCTATCTGCCGATTGGAATTTTTGCGGTGGCGTTCGGAACGGTTTCCCTTTCTCTGATGTCGCGTCTTGCGGCATCCGGCAGACTCAAGACGATGCTGATTATGATGTTCGGCTCCATGCGCCAGCTTCTTTTCCTGACGGTTCCGCTTGCGGCGTTCATGATCTGCTTCGGGCGGGAGCTTCTGGATCTTCTGTTCCGGCGGGGGGCGTTCGACACGGTGGCTTTGAATGAATCGGCGATGGCGCTCTACTGGTATGCGTTCGGGATTCCCGCGTTTGCCGCAACGAAAGTGACGGTTTCCGGCTTCTATTCCAGAAAGGATATGAAAACGCCGGTTCTGGTTTCGATCTTCTGTATTGTCCTGAATGTGATGATCAGCATCTCCCTGATGGATGTGATGCGGCAGGGCGGGATTGCCCTGGCAACGAGCATTACCGCGTATTTGAACAATTTCATTCTTCTGTATCTGCTGAGAAAGCGTCTCGGGCGGATGCCGCTGAAGAGTGCGGGACGGCTGTTTGTCCAGCTGGTTCTGATCTCTGCGGTGGCGGCGCTTCCGGCGCGGTATCTTTGTTCGATGCTCGGAGAGATCGCTTTTTTTGCGTCGATGCCGAAAAATATTCTTTCTTTGATTTGCGCAAGTGCGCTGTTCGGTGCTATATTTACAGCGCTGGCATTTCTGTTGAGAATCCGCGAGGCCCGGATTGTGACGCGGAAACTTCTGCGGCGTTTTTTGAAACCATAAGGAGATTTGGAAAATGGAATTTTATGATGTGATCCGTTTGAGAAGAAGCATTCGTTCGTATCGTCCCGTTCCCGTTCCGGAGGATGCGCTGGAGCGCATTGCCGAGGCGGTCAATATGGCGCCGACGGCGTGCAACCGTCAGCCGTTCCGCATCATCGTGGTGAAGGATCCGGAGAAACGGGCGGCGATCTGCCGGGTGTACAAGGCGGCATGGCTTTCCGAAGCGCCGCTGATCGCTGTGGTGGTGGGGGATGCCTCCGCGGCGTGGAAGCGTCTGGAAGGAGATTCGATTGTCGATGTGGATGCCGCAATCGCCATGGAGCACTTTGTGCTAGCGGCGACGGAAGAGGGGCTCGGTACCTGCTGGGTCTGCGCGTATGACCGCGCCGCGGTCGATGCGATTCTCGGCGTGAAGGCGTCGGAACATTCGGTCGCGCTCTCGCCGCTCGGATACGCCAAGAATGGGCCCGGACCCTTCGCGCGCAAGGATGTTTCCAAGGTGTTCGAGGTCATCTGATGCTGGAGATTACGAGACAGTCCGATAGAACCTTCCGTTCGTCCGGAAAAAGCTGGGAGGTCGTTTTCGATGCCCCGAAACCGGGATTGTTCACGCTTCGTCCGGACCGGGCGCTGACGTTTGTCTCCCGCTTTGCCGTGATCGACAATCTGGAGGAGTCCTCCGCGCTTCACGAACGGCGCAAGGTGCACCATTCCAACGACGGCAGGGAGGCGCAGTTTGAAGCTTCGTGCAGAATTCCTTTCGGAGCCGAGCCGGGAATTTCCCGGAAATTCAAGCTCTCGGAAGGTCTGCTTTCCGTGACAACGGATTTTCTGATCCGCGCCTCCTTTCAGGTGCGGAGTCTGTTTGCGGGCGGATACCGTCTGGAGGGCGGCATTGCGCGTTTTGCGGTGCTTTCCGCGCCGGAATCCGGAGCCGCTCTGCCGCAGCCGGAATGGAAGAGTTTTGATTCCGTTGCGGAAGGTTCCGTGATCTACGGCTCTGCGCAGCCTCCGGTTCCGCTTCTGGCGGAAAGCACGGAAGGAACCGTCCTGGAGATCGCGACCGGAGAGGATTTCTGGCGCTGGACCGCATCCGCT
>CALXMJ010000380.1 GCA_944389445.1 uncultured Victivallales bacterium
GCGGTTGGGTGATGGTAAGTTCATAGCCTTCGCGACGCATGTTTTCGATGAGAATGGCAATGTGCAGAGCGCCGCGTCCGCTGACTTTGAAACAGTCTCCGAGTTCCTCCACGCGGAGCGCCACGTCGCGTTCCGCCTCCTTGAGAAGGCGCTCGCGGATATGACGGCTGCTGATGAACTTTCCCTCCTTGCCGAAAAGCGGGGAGTCATTGACGCGGAACATCATGGAGATGGTGGGCTCGTCGATGGCGATCGGCGGCATCCCTTCCGGCTCGTTCGCATCCGTCACGGTATCGCTGATGTCGATTCCTTCGATGCCGACGACCGCGCAAAGGTCGCCGCATTCCACCTTGTCGACCTGTTTGCGCCCGATGCCTTCGAAAGTGAAAATCTGCTTGATGGACGCCGGGACCACACGGCCGTCGCGTTTGACCACGGCAATCGGTTTGTTCGCTTCCAGTGTGCCCCGGTGGACGCGACCGATCCCGATTCTGCCGACATAGTCATTGTAGTCGAGCGTCGTAATCTGGAGCTGAAGCGCTCCTTCGTTGTAGGGCGGGGGAGGAATCTGCTCGATGATGGCATCCATGAGCGGGAGAATCGAATCGCGCTTGCCGTGTTCGAGATCCGTGGTGGCCCATCCGTTCCGTCCGCTGGCGTACAGAAGAGGAAAGTCAAGCTGTTCCTCGGTGGCGTCGAGGTCGATGAAAAGATCGAAAATGTCGTTATGGACTTCGTTCGGACGGGCATCCGGACGGTCGATCTTGTTGATGACGACGATCGGTTTCAAATTGAGTTTGAGCGCCTTGTCGAGAACGAAGCGTGTCTGGGGGAGGGGACCCTCGGCGGAGTCAACGAGAAGGATCACGCCGTCCGCCATGTTGAGCACGCGTTCCACCTGGCCGCCGAAATCGCTGTGGCCCGGGGTGTCGATAATGTTGATCTTCACGCCTTTGTAATTGACACTGATATTTTTGGCAAGGATGGTGATGCCCCGTTCCCGTTCGATGTCGTTGTTGTCCAGGAAACATTCGTGCATTTCCTGATTTTCACGGAAGAGCTTGGACTGTTTGATGATCTCGTCGACCAGAGTCGTCTTGCCGTGGTCGACGTGGGCGATGATTGCAATGTTTCTGATGTTCTGCATAGGGCCATTCTTGTGTAAAAGTTTCATGAACGATTTTAAACCATATAATTTAACTTCTTTTTTTTATTTTTCCAGTTGTTTTTCCTTTTATTTTGCAATATATTAGCGGGGAAGAAGCTGCTTTTGACTTCATGGAAAATGCAAGAGGAAGGATTGTGCTGTATGGATGCGAAAAAAAAGAAGAAAATCTGGATCATCGCCGGTTCCGTGGTCGGCGTGATTGTCATAGCTCTGCTGATTGTTGTTCTGTCGCTGGGGTCCATTGTCAAGACGGCTGTGCAGACAATCGGGCCGAAGGCGCTCGGTGCAGAAGTCAAAGTCTCAGGTGTCTTCATCAATCTTTTTACCGGAACGATTGCCATCAGCGATGTTTTCATCGGCAATCCGGAGGGATATAAGAGCGACCGTGCTTTCACTTTGAAAAAATTGAAGATCCATATTGAACCCTCCTCGCTGACCAAGCCGAAACTGGTGATCCGGGAGTTTACACTCGATGGCGTGGATGTCTATTTTGAACCGTCTTCCAATCTGCTTTCCAACAATCTTTCCCAGCTGAACAAGAATATCGGGGCATTTACGGAAAAGCTCTCCGGAAGCAAGGACGCTCCGGCGGACGGCCAGTTCGAAGATTCCCGATCCGAGGCGGAAATCGAAGCGGAAAAAACGGAGGCTCAGCGCCTCCAGATTGATAAATTGAGTCTGACCGATATTTATGTCAACATTGTTGCGACCATTCCCGGAAGAGATCCGGACGCAGCCCCGATTCCCGTCGTGCCGATTGTGCTGGAGAATCTCGGACAGGATGAGGAAGGGGTGACTCCGCTGGATGTGAGCGTTGTGATCCTCAATAAACTGACTCTCGGTGTTCTGCAGTCGGTCGGAGAAGCGCTTCCTTCCCTGAAGAACATCACCGACGCCGGACAGAATCTTCTGAATGAAACCGGAAAAGCCGGAGAGAAGATTCTGGAAGATACAAAAAACGTTATAAAAGATTTGAAAAAACTGATTCCATTCGGGAAAAAATCCGAACAGAAGAAGTGATTTACCGCGCTGACTGCGGGATGGTGGGTCCGCCGCCGGACTCCTGCAGAAGATCGGTCAGCGGAGGAATGATCTCTTTTACGTCGCCGGCGCCGATGACAGCGATCAGGTCGCCATGCTGAAGCAAACCTGCGGTTTTGCGGGCGATTCCGTTCCAGTCGCCATCCAGGGCGATGGCTTTGTTTCCGATCCGTTCCGCGAGCGCATGGGAATCCAGTTCCGATTTGTCGGTCCATGCCGCGAAGACCGGCGGAATGAGGACAAGATCGCTCTGCCGCGAAAGAATTTCCACAAATTCTCCGAAATACTGTTTGAGGCGGGCGAACCGGTGAGGCTGGAAAATGACTGCGAGCCGTCTGCCGGGATTGGTCTCTTTCAGAGCATCCAGCGATGCCTTCAGTTCCGTCGGATGGTGGGCATAGTCTTCGATAATCCTGAATGTGCCGTTGTCGAAACGCACCGACATCCTGCGCTCAACACCGGGAAAGGAGAAGATGGCTGAGGCAATCTCTTCATCGGAAATGGTCTTTCCGCAGAATTCCCGAAGCGCCGTGAATGCCGTGCGGGCGTTCTGTCTCTGGAATCCCCCCCACGCGGAGGGATAGGACACCCGGAGAGGAAGGTTGGACGGAACGAGAATGGAATCCGGCAGATTCCGGAAGAGTTCGTTCGTGTGAGTCCCGGGTACATAGATGAGCCTGTCTGCTTTTTTCGCGAAGGTGACAAAACTGTCGAACAGCGGACCAACCCCGCCGACGCTCCAGCTGTGGTCATCCTCAATATTGGTGACTACTGCGGTTTCCGCCCGGAAGAGGGCGTTGGTGGAGTCGCTTTCATCGACTTCCGTTACGAACACCGACTTTCCTCCGGCTGTTCCCGAAATTTTCCAGCCGGTTACGCTTCCTCCGATCAGATAACCGGGATCATATCCCAGCGTTTTCAGGGCATGTGCGATCAGCGAGGTGACGGAGGTCTTTCCATGAGAGCCCGCAACCGCGATTGTGTGCGGAAAAAGAGTTCCGAGATGGGCAAGCGCCTCTCCGCGCCGCATGACGGGTATTCCGCGTTGATGTGCTTCTTCCAGTTCCGGATTCCTGATTCCTGCCGCGGAGGTATGGACGACAAGAAGCGGAGTCCCTTCCGGCGGAAGATTTTCTTTCCGGTGTCCGCGGCAGACATGCATTCCGCGAGTCCGCAGCAGATCCGTCTGTTTCGTTTCCAGAAGATCGGAACCGGAGCACGGAAAACCGAGATCCAGAAAAATGGAGGCAAGCGGCTGTGTGCCTGCTCCTGCGCAACCGACGAAATGAACGTGTCCGCCGTTCTCTTTGAACGCTCTCAGATCAAATGTTTTCATGGTGTTCCCGGATATTTGTCGCGGCGGGCGTCTCTTCCTTGTGGAAAAGCTCCACCTGGACGATCGCTTGTCCCTGTGTTTTGCGTTGATTTATTTCTCCTGATGAAGTGGGACAATATACGGCTTATTTGAGAAGAATCAAGAGGTATTCTCTTTGATTCTCCGCTTTTCTCATGAGAGGGCGCCGGATTCCAGTTCCGCTGACCGGATTGAAGGATGAGTGTTAATGATTCTTTTTGTTCCGGTCGATGTCGAGCCATCTGCGTGCGGCCCACATCCATTGTTCCGGCTGCTGGGCGATGAGTTTTTCGAGAGCGGTGGTGCAGAGCTGGGTGATTTCCCGGACATCCTTCTCCTTGTCGCCCGTCGGCTTGTACCGGATCAGGTCGCCGACGACGATTTCAAATTCGAAATTGTCACCGGCACGCCGGGTGATCTCCGGGAGAATGGGAACTCCCGTTTTCAAATGCAGGAGAGCGGGTGTCCTGTGGGTCCGGCAGGGATGTCCGAAAAAGATATTTTCCACCCCTTCCTGGTGCGATGCGTGCTGATCAATCAGAATGGAAATGTTGCGTCCCTGAAGGAGCGCTTTCAGAACGGGACGGATACTCCCGTGCTTGTCCACCAGCTCATGCACTTTGCTCCTGCGGTGGGCGAGAATCAGCTCTCCCACAAGCGGATTGTCAAACGGACGCATGATGGAAAGCATATTGATTCCGGAATATTCGGAGAAGGCGGTCCCTGCGACTTCCCAGTTGCCGTAATGCGCTGTCGCGATAATGACGTTTCTGTTCGGGTGCTCCCGTGAGAGAACGGCGTCGATTGTTTCCTGCGGTCCGACAACCTTGATTTTGGAACAGTCGTAGCACTGATCCATTTTAATGACTTCGACCAGCAGTTTGCTGAACTCCAGGAACGTTTTTTTTGCCATTCTCCCTGCGTCTTTCCGGTTCCCGGCGATTCCCGCATGCAGCAGATGGGAAATGGTCCGGCGTCTGTGCCGGATATCAAAATAGTACAGAACGGAAATCAGAAAACCGGAGAGACGGTAGGCTGTCTTCAAAGAGATCATGTGCATGAACTGATACAGAAAGTAAAAAGGAACATATTCCAAATAAATCAGCCATTTTGGAGAGCTCTTTTTCGACATTTCTCAAAACCTTAAAAGTTCCAAACTGTTCAGAAACTGAACTATACAGCAAATTTGCCGAAAAGTCAAGTATAAATCCGTTGAAAGGACGGCTGTTTATTCGCCTGCCGGCGGCATGCGGAAACAGGCAAAACCGGGAAAGTTTATGAAACCCTCTCTTGATTTTTGAGCGGTTCCGGGTAATATTATTTCTCAAAAAACAGTGATGGTTTTTCAGAGAGGTCTTGGACAACATGCATGGTTTCTACCGGATTGCAGCGTGTGTGCCGCAGCTGAAGGTTGCGGATGTTTCGTATAATGTGGAACAGATTGTTGCGCAGATGCGCTCCCCGGAAACAAAGGATGCCGCGGTCGTGCTGTTCCCGGAGCTTGCCGTTCCCGCGTCTTCCTGCGGTGACCTGGTTCACAATTCCGCGCTTCTGGATGCCGCGGAGGAAGCGGTCCGCCGGATTGCGGAACAATGCGCGCCGGGAACGTTGTATGTAATCGGTGTTCCGGTCCGCCGCCTGGGCCGCCTGTTCAATGCCGCGCTGGTTCTTCAGGATGGGGCTCTGCTGGGAATCGTGCCGAAATCGAATCTTCCCAATTACCGGGAGTTTTATGAAAAACGCTATTTCTCTTCCGGATTCGGCATCCGGGGGGCTTCCGCTGATTTTGCCGGATGTGAAAATGTGCCTTTCGGGACGGACCTGATTTTTGATGTCTCTTCCGAATTCCGGGTCGGCATTGAGATCTGCGAGGACATGTGGACCACAATCCCGCCGAGCTCTTC
Source organism: uncultured Victivallales bacterium (assembly GCA_944389445.1). Taxonomy (GTDB): domain Bacteria; phylum Verrucomicrobiota; class Lentisphaeria; order Victivallales; family UBA1829; genus UBA1829. The sequence continues at coordinate 5,468 of CALXMJ010000380.1, forward strand.
TCTGGCGTTGAATGGAGCGACTTTGCTGCTGAATCCTTCCGCGAGCAATGAACTTGTCGGGAAGGCGGAGTACCGGAAAGAACTGGTCCGGACCCAGAGTGCCCGCTGTGTCGCCGCCTACGCGTATGTTTCCTCCGGAGTGCACGAATCCACGACCGATACCGTCTGCGGCGGACATGCGATCATTGCCGAAAACGGGGCGCTCCTGCTGGATTCCGAACGCTTCGGACGCATCGGCAGGATTCATACGGCGGATGTGGACCTGCGCAGAATCTGCGCCGCGCGTCTTTCGGACAGTCCTTTCAGCGCCGGAGTGGAGATGGCTCCCGTGCGTGATTTCCGTTTCGTCAAGGCGCATCCCGTGCCGGATGTCCGGCGGCTGGAACGGAACATCGCGCCGCGCCCGTTTGTCCCTTCCGACACCTCTGTGCGGGATCTCCGCTGCCGGGAGATTTTCTCCATTCAGTCGGCCGGGCTGGCAAAGCGGATCGAACATACCTCCGCAAAAAAACTGGTTCTCGGGATTTCCGGGGGACTGGATTCCACGCTGGCTCTGCTGGTCTGCGTGAATACTCTCAAGCTGCTGAACCGGCCGCCGGAAGACGTGATCGCCGTGACCATGCCCGGCTTCGGGACAACGGACCGCACATACAACAATGCCGTCGGACTCTGCCGCGAACTGGGGACTTCCCTGCTGGAAATCGGAATTAAAGAGGCGTGCCTGGAACATTTCCGTTCCATCGGACACGATCCGGAGAACCATAATGTCGTGTACGAGAATTCGCAGGCGCGCGAGCGCACTCAGATCCTGCTGGATCTGGCAAACAAGGAAAACGGAATCGCTGTGGGGACGGGCGACCTTTCCGAATCGGCAATGGGATGGTGCACCTATAACGGCGACCATATCTCCATGTACAGCGTCAACTGTTCCGTTCCCAAGACCCTGATCCGCTATGTGATCGGGTGGGTCGGAGACAATTCCTCCGAAAAGATCCGCCGGATTCTGCAGGATATCATCGACACTCCCGTCAGCCCCGAGCTTCTCCCGGCGGACAAGGATGGTACGATCCGCCAGAAAACCGAGGACATCATCGGACCGTATGAAATCCACGATTTTTTCCTTTACCATTTTCTCAAGTACGGCGCCTCTCCGGAAAAACTCCTGTTTCTGGCGGAGTCCGCATTCGGCGGTGAGTATCCTTCCGGGAAGCTGAAACAGTTCCTGAAGACTTTTCTGCGCAGATTCTTGAGCCAGCAGTTCAAGCGGAGCTGCATGCCGGACGGCCCGAAGGTCGGAACGATCAGCCTCTCCCCGCGCGGCGACTGGCGCATGCCTTCCGATGCTTCCGCCTCGGTCTGGTTCGAAGATCTTGAGGAGTCGGAGAAGACCCGATGAAGGTCCTGCACACCTCCGACTGGCACATCGGGCATCTGTTCCACAATCGGCGGCGGGAGGAGGAGTTCGCGGCGTTTCTGGACTGGCTCGTCGGGCTGGCGGCCGCAAGAAAAATAGATGTCCTGATTGTCGCAGGGGATGTATTCGATTCTTCTGCGCCGGGCAATTCCTCGGTACGGCTTTATTATGATTTTCTGAAAAAAATGCAGGAGACTTCCTGCCGGGAGATCATCATTGTCGGAGGGAATCATGATTCTCCTTCGTTTCTGAATGCGCCGCGGGAGCTGCTTCGTTCGGCATTCGGGATTCACATTTTCGGATGTGCATCGGGGAATCCCGCCGATGAGATTGTGCCTGTTTATGATGCGGAGGGGCGTCTGCGTCTGATTGTCGGAGCGGTCCCTTATCTGCGGGACGCCGATCTGACCACCATGACTTTCGGCGAGGACTGGACGGAACGCGAGGCTAAGCGCCGGGAGGGGTTCCGCCGCCATTACCGTGCGGTTGCCGATGCCGCCGGGAAGCTCCGTGCCGGACAGGACATCCCTGTGATCCTGACGGGGCATTTTTTCCTTGCGGGCGGACATCTCGGCGAAAACGACGGCGTTAGGGAATATGTCGGCGGGATCGCTTCCGTCGATTCATCTCTTTTGCCGCCGGAACCCGATTACTATGCGCTCGGTCATCTTCATCAGCCGCAGTCTGCCGGTTCCGGACGAATCCGCTACAGCGGTTCTCCGTTGAAAATGAGTTTTTCCGATTCGGAGGAACGGATGGTGTATGAACTTGACTTTTCCGGGCGGCGGTTTGATTTGTCGGAAATCCGGGTTCCGCACTTTTCCGTCATTCGCCGTCTGCGGGGACCGTGGTCGGAAATTGAGGGGGAGCTGGAACGGATTGCCGCATCGGAAGAGGAGATCTTCTGCGAAGCCGATGTAACCGATCTTTCCGGTGCCGATCTGATGAATCGGATCGAATCCGTATTCAAGGGGCGCATGAGGAATTATCCGCTCGTGATCCGTTCGGAAATCAAGCCTGCCGACGGGCGGGAGGATTCACCGGGACGGAACGTCTCTGCCATGACGGCTTCCGAGGTATTCGATCTTCTTCTGGAGCGGAACCGGATCGCCGGGGAGGAGGCGGAACAGCTTCGGAAATTGTACCGTGAAACCGTCATATCCGTCATGGAGTCGGACTGATTTCCGTTTTCCGCTTGACTTTTTGCTGATGAGACGGTATTGTTTTCTGCTCCGCAAAAAGAAAGGGGGTAGAAAATGCTGAAAGTCTATTACTGGAATCTTTGTCCGCACTGTCACAAGGCAATGGACTATTTGAAATCACACGGCATCCCGTTCGAAGCGCTTGATATTGAAGAGCAGCCGGAAGAGGTTGTCCGGAAAATTGTGGAAGTCAACGGCGGGGATGACTGGGTCGTGCCCACCATGGAGTACAACGGGCAATGGCGCCCGGGACAGGTTTTCAATGCCGCTGAGCTCGGAAGGGATCTGAAGGCATGGGGACTCATGTGAGTTTTCCGTTTTTCGGTCCGCATGTTTTTCCGGAGAAAGATTTTTTCATGAATCCATTTGATTTCCTCTGATTTTCCTATAGAGTATCGTTTTAACGTTTAGGATTTTTGCGCATGGATTCGACGCTTGTATCGAAAATCAGAATTGTCATCATGGCATTCCTTGTTTTTTTTCTTTATGCCGTGATTTGGATTCAGCTGTGGTCGATCCAGGTGCGGAGCGGGGATGAGATTCTGGAGAAGGTGTCGGAACAGTATGTCCGCAAGATCCGGGTGCCCGCGGTTCGCGGGCGGATTTTCACTTCCGATGGCGTTATGCTGGCAGGAAATGCCGCTTCCTACGAGGTCGTATTTCATATTTCCGAGATGAGGCGTCCCGGCAGGCGCAGCCGTACTGTGGATTATGTCCTGGCGGAAGCGAACCGGCTTGCGGCGTGCATCGGCAGGACTCCGGTTCTGACCGAAAAAGCCATCGTCACTCACATGAACCTGTTTCCGGGACTGCCGATCACGGTATTCAAGGAACTGAACTTTTTTGAACTCGGGAAAGCCTATGAAATTTCGCCCGTGATTCCCGGAATGGATATCGTTACGAATCCTGTCCGGACGTATCCGAAGGGAAAGACCGCGGGACAGCTTATCGGATTTGTCGGGTTTGAAGATCCCAGTTCCGCGCAGGATCGTTCCGGATACAAGTATTATATTCCCGACCTGATCGGACGTGCGGGGCTGGAAAAAGCTTACGATTCCTGGATTCTGCCGACAAAAAGCCCGATTGTCCTGGAACAGGATTCGGAGAGACCGGAGATCCCGAAGGAGAATCGTCCGCTTCTGCGCGGTTTTCCCGGCTCAAAGCTGGTGATCGTCGATACGCGCGGATTTGTCAGGGAAACGGTGGCGGAAGTCCCGGCGGAAAACGGAAAAGATATTGTCCTTGCCCTGAATTACAAAGCGCAGACCGCCGCTGAACGGGTTATCGCGAATGTTTCCGGCGCACTGGTCCTGCTGGATGCTTCCAACGGCGATTTGCTTGCCATGGCTTCGTCGCCCTCGTATGAGCCGTCGCAGTTTGTTCCGAGAATTTCGACTGCGGAATACAAAGCCCTGCGGGACGCTCCGGGCAGGCCGCTGTTCAACAAAGCGTATCAGGGCGCATTTTCCCCGGGCTCCATCATCAAACCTCTTGTGGCAATGTCGGTTCTCGAAAACGGGATTTCCCCGGAAAGTACGATCTATTGCGATGGTTATACGCCGATCGGTACAAACCGCATCCGATGCTGGATCAAGGCCGACGGGCATGGCGAAGTGACTCTCTATGACGCTCTTGCGGTCTCCTGCAACGATTATTTCATTGAATCCGGATTAAAACTCGGACTTGACCGTCTTGCTGCGTCCTTCAAGAGCGCTGGAATCGGCGCAAAGACCGGATTCGTGCTCCCGGAAACGGCTGGACGGCTTCCGGACCGCAGACATAAACGCGTCTGGACCGCTTTTGATACCGCATTGATCTCTATCGGGCAGGGGGATGTTCTGGTTTCGCCTCTCCAGGCTGCCGTCTATACCGCGGCGATTGCCAACGGCGGAACTCTCTGGAAACCGAATCTTCTGAAAAATATCCTGAACTCAAGCGGAATGGTGATCTATTCGGAACCGCCCGTTGTGAAAGGGCATCTTTCGGCGTCGCCCCGAACGCTTGAGATGATGAGGAAGGGAATGTATTTATCGGTCAATTCCGATATCGGCGGTTCAAAGCGCGCACGCAACAATGTCATTGATCTCTACGGAAAGACCGGAACCGCGGAGGTCGGTTCCGGAGACAACCGTTACAAAAATACCTGGTTTATCGGCTTCGGTTCGAAAAACGGGAAAACGTATGCAATTGCCATTCTCGTCGAACGCGGGGAAGCGGGAGGAAAAACCTGTGCGCCTCTCGCGGCGGAATTCTTCGAGCGGTTCCTTGGACCCTAGCAGAAGAATATGGCCGTTTCTCTCGTCTTTTCGTTTGTTCCACTTGAAAAAAAAGTCGAAGACCGCCATATTCCAGAAAAACTGATATTATGGAGAATATCTGATGGGAAACAAATTTGTTATTTTTCCGCTTCTTCTGTGGATCAGTGCTGTTTTTCTCCTGTACTGCGCGTTCTTTCTTCCGACGGAGCTGGTTTTGAAAACCGATTCCAATGCATTGAAGCGCCTGGAGGTGGAAAGCATCTGGAAGAATGGGCGCACCAGACAGTCGTCTTTTGATTTTTATACTCCGCTGAATCTGCCTCAGAAGCAGAGGCTTGTGATAAAATGTCTGTTTCCGGACCGACTGGTTTTGAAAGCTTTTCCCGCGAGCGCGGTCTCCTCTGTCCGTTCCGTGGAAGTGATCCGCTGCGGGGTGTTCCGCCGGACGTTCCGGAATACGATGGAACTTCCCTGTTCCGGAGGAAGCCTGTTTTTCTCCGCGCCGATCTGTTTTCTGCTGATTCTCCTGTTTGGCGGATGCGCCGCGCATCTTTTCCTTGAAAACCGCTATCACTGGATGGAACGGCTCTTCCGGGAGAAGCGGATAACTGCCTGGACATCCGTGTTTCTGACGGTGTATTTCTTCTTTACAAATCTGCTGATGTATTACCAGAATTCCGGAGACGACTGGAAATTCCAGTGTCTCGGCTCATACGGTTTTTCCGCTCTGCCCGAGGTGATCCGGATGCGCTGGGAAACCTGGGGCGCACGGGTTCTGTTCGATGCACTTCTTGCAATATTCTGTCATGCTTCCCCCGTGTATTATTTCTGTGCCGCCATGACCGTGTTTCTGGGAATTGTTGTTCTGTTGTCCTGCCTGATGCGGGAGTCCTGTATGAAAGAGATGGCTCTGCCTGTTGGTATCCTTTACCTGCTGTTTCCGTTCAATGTCCTTGTGACAACTGGGTGGCAGGCAACAATGGTGAATTACGCCCTGCCTCTGCTTCTGCTCTTTCCGCTTCTGTTCTGCATCAAAGACGTTTTTTCCGGGAATAAGAGCTCGATTCTGCTCGGATGTACCGGGACTGCATGTGCTCTGTTCCTCTGCAATTCGGAGCTGGTTTGTCTGAGCATTGTACTGCTTTCCGGGGGAACTCTAGTTTACTGCCTCTTCCGCCGCATAAGACCTTCCGTCTGGATTCCGGTGAATCTGCTGATCGGGCTCGGATCGCTGTGTTATATCTTCCTTTGTCCGGGAAATGCGCTCCGGTCGGCGGTCGAGGTCTCCCGCGGGGTTCACGGAATTCTGGACTTGAACTTGATCCAGAAGGGGTTGCTTGGAGTATTTTCCTCTCTCTTCTATCTGAACCACTGCAATATGCTCTGGATCTTTCTGCTGATCCTGACCGCTGCTGCGGTATGGATGGAACGATCCGACCTTGTTTCCCGGGTGATCGCCTGTCTGCCTTTGATGATCGTTCTGCTTTCGATGAACATGCCGGTCGATCTGCTGGATGAACGGCTGATTGGTCAGATCGCCGATTTGCGGCATTCCGGTTCGTTTCTGATGCTTGCCGGAATGCAGAGCGTTTCTCTGGCGGCATTGCTGGTGTCGCTGGTGTTGACGCAGAAGAAAACTGTGACAGGATGCGTTCTGGCAGGCGGACTCCTGATCGCACTGGCAATACGGATGGCTACGGGAATGACTCCGGTCGTCTACACGTCCGGCGAACGGACGTATCTGTTCAGTTATTTCGGTTTTCTTCTGCTGTCGATCTTTCTATTCGATCGGTTTTCTGTTCGATTGTCCGGAGGGAACCGACGGACGCTCTTTCTGATTGTCACGGTGTTTGCTCTGATTCTGTCGCTGAAAGTTTTTTGTGTCGGAGTTCTGAACTGTGTTCGTTTTGCTCTCGGACCGTCCTGAGAAGCTGTGATGGCAAAAAAAATCCGGTTCCGGGTGTTGCTGCACTGGAACCGGGTGTTGGTGTTCCGGTCTGCCGGGATGAGTCCGAACGGGAATCAGTCGTCGGAACGGCCTCCGAAGACTCCGGATCGGAGAAGATAGTACAGCAGAGTCAGCAGGGCGCTGACCGCCGCCGCGACATACGTCAGGAACGCCGCGTTCAGAACCTCACCCGCCTGTTTTTGCTCCGACTGGGTGACAATTCCGCATTTGACCATCAGTTTCTTGGCTCTGGCAGAGGCATCCCATTCGACCGGCAGAGTGACCAGCGCAAAGAGAACCGCCGCACTGAACAGAATCGCTCCCACCAGAACAAGCTTCTGCGATTGAAGCAGAAAACCGGCAATGATGATAAAATAGGAAAAGGTCGACGACAACTGCGTTACCGGAACCATGGCGCTGCGCAGATACATCGGAGCATACGCCGCCGCATGCTGAATGGCGTGTCCCGCCTCATGGCATGCAACTCCGATGGAGGATAAACTGTGTCCCTCATAGACACTGGAGGATAGACGGAGCGTTTTTGCCGTGGGATCGTAATGATCGGAGAGAAACCCGTCGATTTCCTCGATTTTTACATCGTGGATTCCGGCGCTCCGCAGGAGCATGGATGCCGCTTCCGCTCCGGTCGTTCCGGAGCTCGCCGGGACTTCCGAATATTTCTGAAACGTGGAATGCGTCATCATTGAGGCCCATCCTGCGATCAGAAGACCCGGCAGCGCAAAAAGAAGATAAAGAGGATCAATACCGAAAAACATATTCTGCAACCTCCTGTTGTTTCGTTGTCCTGAATGATGGAAACGGTAATGTAACGCTTATTTCAGACAAGTCAAATCCGATTTTGTTCAGACTTGACCTGTCTGTTTTTCCACTTTGTGCATGACTCCCGTGAAGAGCGGGCGTGATGAGCCGCGTCCTGTGGGAGAGAAACCGCGGCTCCATGGGAAAGTTTCTCGTTATTTCATGCTTGGAATGATGATTCCGCGAAGGATGATCTTCTGGCAGGAGATGAAGATGATCATGGTAGGAATTGAAACCACGATGAATCCCGCGCTGACAATCCAGGGCGCCGCACTCCACCATTGTGCCGCCTGATACATCCAGACTGCAATTGTCCACATGGACTTGTCCTGACAGATGATCAGCGCCCATTCCCATCCGTTGTATGCCGCGATGAATGCATTCAGACAGTTGATTGCGAGAATCGGTTTCACCATCGGCATTGCAATGATGCGGAATATCTGCATTTCGGAAGCGCCATCAATGGTTGCCGCTTCGAAAAGTTCCATCGGGAGGGAATCAAAGAAGCCCTTCAGAATGAAGATCGCCATTCCATTGGCCGCTCCGGGAAGAACGAGAGCCCAGAAAGTATTCAGCAGACCGAGATCGCGCATCAGCAGATAAGCGGGAATGGCGCTGACCATTGCGGGGAAGGCCATTGTCGCCAGCATGAAGATCAGAATCTGGTTGTGTCCGCGCAGGTTGAACCGGCTGAGCGCATATGCCGCCAGAGGATTGACCGTCAGGGTGAAGGCAATGGTCATTGCGATCAGCAGGAATGTGACAAGAATGGCATTTCCATTGAAGATCATGAAGTCGAAGATGATCTTGTAGTTGTCAAGGACCGGTCCAAAGGTCATGTCTCTTTCGTTCTGAGCGAAGGTGAGCGCATAAGCCGGCATGAACTGGGGAAAGGCTTCTTCAATGTATTTCAGATTCCAGCCGTATTCCTGGTTGATTTTTTTCAGGGACCCGTATTTTTTCAGAAGGTATTTCTGGAATTCGATTTCCGAGGAGGAGAACTGCTTCTGCTCGACGGGAAGGGTTTTTACGAAGTTTTTCCAGAGATCGCGGCGGTTGTTTTCCTCAACGGTGGTTCCCTGAATCGGTTTTTCCGTCAGGATCAGCTCGTTCCAGTCCTTGTAGCTGGTGCCGAGCAGACCGTTTGCAATTTTGATCTGCCGGAGAGTATTCTTCACAAAATCCTGAAACTGACGGTTCAGTTCCGGCGTGGGATGAATTGAGATCAGGCGCAGCGGAATGCGTTTTTTTTTTTTTTTTCGCCAGAATTTCTGGATTCCCTGTCCAAACGACGCCGGGATCGGGAAGGGGGTCTCCTCCAGAGTTTTGTAATTTGTCCCCGCAAGTTTGTTGTAGAGTGCAACATCAAATTTGGTGCCGTCGTTGAGAAGCGATACTTCCTCCGAGTTCAGGTACGCATACCATGCGGCCCGCAGCGCGTAGGGGATTGTGGGGGATGCCGGCGCATGCTCCTTTTTGAATTCCAGCCAGAGTTTCCGTACTTCTTCCGGAGCGGACTTCATCACCGGAAAGATCTTTTCTCCCCGGAAGTTCTTTTCCTCCAGATATTGGAACCATTTCCGTTTGATTCCCGGCGTGAAGATATGAGCCGAGACGGCGGCTTTGAAATCGTTGTAGGTCCGGTATTTCGGATTGTTGTTCGGGGGAAACCAGCTCTGGAAATCCATCGGATATCCGATTTCCGTATTGAAATTGATGCTGTAGAAACTGTTGAACGGAAGTCCCCATTCGGTTCCCAGAAGTTCCAGTGCCTTGAGGCGCAGCTGTTTTCCGGAAATTTTTTCTCCGGGATGGCGCGCAAGATATTCCGCGGAAAAATGGCTCATAAGGAATGTAATGGTGTCGATCTGGGTTGCCGCGGCAAAACAGTCGGACAGCGGATAGGTATCCATGAATTCCGCGTAGTCGGCGGCGATTTTCCGGTTTCCTTTGTCGAGGTAGGCGGCGGCGAAGTTTTCAACACCTGCGTTGTCACGTCCGATCAGCGACCAGGAACTCCAGTAGGAAGGCTTTTCCGGTGCGTAGGCGGACATCTGTCTCTGCCATCCGCGGGTCCCGTTGAAGTACGGAACCAGACATTTGACAAAACGGTCCGGAGTGGACCACAGATACTTCGGAAGCGGACTGAACCGTTCGTAGTCGAACGCATTCGATGTGCTTCCTGTCAGTGTGATCATGAAAGGGATCACCATCGTGATGCCCATGAGAATCAGCCCGACATAAATCGAGACCATGATAAATCTGTTCTTGAAGGAACCTCTTCCGACTTCTGAAATCAAACTCATATCTGAATACCTCTTCTTTCTCAATCCGCGGCGCGTTTATATTCGACTTTGCTGAGGAACTGAATCTGTATGTAGGTCAGTCCGATCAGCAGGGACCCAAGGATGCATGCCATGGCGGTTGCCATGCTGAAGCGCAGGTTCGCATACGCCTCAATCCAGATCTTGAGTCCGATAACCGTGGTTGCTTCACCCGGTCCGCCGAATGTCATAAGGAAGATGTTTCCCATTCCCTGGAAGGTTCCGATGAAGGTTCCGACGAAATTGATGATAATCAACGGCAGAAGGGTCGGGATCGTAATGTTCCACAGCTTGCTGCGGAAGCCGGCGCCGTCGACCTCGGCCGCTTCATAGAGCTCTTTCGGCAGGGAGTGGAGCGCCGCCAGATAGATCAGACTCGACATTCCCATTCCTGCCCAGACGGTCGGGATGATACAGCAGATCATCGCCAGCGACGGGTCCTGAAGCCACGCCTGCGGCTTGATGTCCACAAACGGCAGATAGTTCAGGTAGGAGATCAGCTGGTTGAAAAATCCTGCCGGAGTCGGATTGTACATCAGCTTCCACATAAGGGCAATGACCAGTCCGCTGGTCATCTGCGGCAGAAAGAAGAGGGTCCGGAAGAGAATTTTGAAATGCCGGATCTCCGTCAGCATGATTGCCAGAATGATCGGCGCCGTGAAGGCGAACAGCATATTCAGAATTACGAAATAGACGGTTCTCCACATGCTCATCCAGAAACTTTTGTCAAGCGCCAGATTGATGAAGTTGTCCAGCCCGACGAAGATGGAGTTGCCTGTGACCTTGTAGTCCTGAAACGCCATGATCAGTCCGCGGCCCAGCGGATAGTAGCGCCAGAGAATGATAATCAGGATCGCCGGCAGAATCAGCAGAAACGGCAGATAGCCGTTGTAGACCGATCGCGCTCCCGCTTTCCGTTTGCCCATGAAGGACTTGACGATCCGGTAGCCCAGCCAGGCTACGACAATCAGCAGGACTGCCAGAATGACGAATGCCAGCGGACGCCATTTTGCCAGTTCGGATTCCGGCAGGGCGAACATAAGACCGGAATTCGCCTGGCGGTTTACTTCGATGATGGCGTTTTTGTAGTTGAAGTCCTCGCCCTTGCTTCCCAGCATGATGCCGAGGCATTTGTTGTTCATTGCCATATCAATGAGAAACCAGAATCCGGTCCAGGGCTCGGTGTAGGCTTTGATGTTCCCTTTTTCGATATCGGTGAAGTTCTGGCGGATGGCAAGGGGAATGTCGCGGATGTATTCCTCGTAGCCGAGGCGTTTGAGATTCTCCGGTGAGACGAATTTGCTCATGCCGGAAAGCACCTGGGAATCAATTTTCGTGTCAATGACGTTTTCATCGCAGATGGCGGTCATGGTTTTCCAGATGGCATCGCGTTCCGCTTTGGAGCGGTCCGCCGTACCGATATACATGACCGCATAATGGTTCTGCGTCTGGATGACCCGCTGTCCCTTCGGGCCAGACGCCGCCGGGTAGGGGAACCAGCTCAGAAGCGAGGGATCGATGTTTGCATTCGTACCGGCGGAGGAGAGGTCGGTTACCATGCTGATGACCATGGCGACTTCGCCGCGGCCGAGGAGTTCCCACATTCCTTCTCCCCGCTGTCCGCCGGAATCCGACCTGGCAACACCGGTGATGATGTCCTCTTCCGAGAATGGAACACCTTTCCTGAGAGCATCCTTGAGAGTGATCGGTTCGCCGTTGATGTTCAGCCATTTTCCCCAGCGGAGCTGATAGAGAAAACTGATGGCCTCCAGCGCTTCCGGAGAATCGAAGTTCGCACGCCACTGCGACGGCTGCTTGGAGAGATTTTCGCCTTCCGGTGTAATGAAATTCGTTTCATTGAGAGAAAAGGTGTACTCTTTTCCGTTTTTCGGACTTTTCCGGATCTGGATGATGGGATCTCCTCCGGCGGATTGAATCCAGGGGAGAAAGAGATAGCCCGAAGCCGGAAGACAGATTCCTTTTTGTCCCTGCTGGGTAATCGCGCCGGGGATGATGCGGTTGGTGTCCGTGAGTTTGTAACACCAGAACAGAAGTTCATCCCAGGTCTTCGGCGGCTTGTTCGGATCAAGCCCCGCTGCGGAGACAAGGTCCACCCGGTAGATGATTGCCACCATATCCTTGACGGGAAGGGGAAGACCGTAGACTTTCCCGTCCACCGTGGCTACTTTGCGCAGGAGCGGCGGAATTTTTTTCCAACCCGGCCATTTCGCTTCGGAATCATCAATCTCTCCGTTGCCGTTTGTATCCTCTCCAATCCATTCGTTAAGCGGATAGAGAAAATCCTGAGAGATTTCATTGCGGATGATGTGAAACCAGCTGAGTCCGACATCCGGCGCGGTTTTTCCCGCGATTGCCATCATCAGGGAGGATTTTCCGCCGGGCAGAGAAATTCCGCCCCATTGTTCCAGCAGAATCTGCGGATTCTTCTGCATGAACCGGACCAGTTGTTTCGTGTAGATGTTTTCCATGTTGTTCGGCTGGAAAAACGAATCCACTTTGACGAGGGTTCTCTTCGGCGCTTCCGCAAAGCAGGCCAGACACAGACAAAATAAAACCAGTGTACGCAGTAACACGACGTTTGCTCCTTCCTCTCCTTGTTGCGGGATCATTGGCAAAACGGAATACTTCCCACCCCCTGTTCCGGTTTCAAGGCTTCTGTCCCTCACCATTGCGAAGAAAGACAAAAAAACAGCGCTCTGAAATCAGACAGTTTTTGTCGTATTCAGATTTTCACGTTCCCAAGTTTCTATGCGGGTCTACTAATAGCATGAATTATTTCGAAAATCAACCTGTTTCCATGAATATTTTCCGAAAAACATGGACTTTTTTCAGGGGGATTTCCCTCTTCCGTTTTCTGAAAAAAAGTTTTCCGCATTTGTTTTTCTCCCTTTCTGTACTATCATATCCATGAGAAGAAAATTTCAAGGGAGGACCGTATGAATTTCTATGACAAACTGCGAGTGAAACCGGGCAGAAAAGTTGATGTCCGTGAGATCAGCACTTCCGAAACATTCGGATGGAATGACCGGGAAAAACTGGAGGCGCGCCTTGCGGAAAATGCAAAACGGATGCTGGAACTGCAGTACCGGATTTATGCTGAAAACCGGCAGTCGCTCCTGATCGTTCTCCAGGCGATGGATGCTGGTGGAAAAGACGGCACCATCAATCATGTCCTCTATGCGATGAATCCGCAGGGATGCCGGTCGCATTCTTTCAAAGTGCCCACCCCGCAGGAGGCTTCGCACGATTTCCTCTGGAGAATCCATGCCGCCGCTCCCGGAAACGGAGAGATCGTGATCTTCAACCGTTCGCATTATGAAAGCGTGCTCGTGGAAAAGGTTCACGGATTTGTTTCCGGAAAACAGCTCGAAAAACGGTACGGATTCATCAACGATTTCGAGGAGATCCTTCATTCCAATCGGACGACAATCGTAAAATTCTTCCTCCATATCAGCAAGGATGAACAGCTGAGACGCTTCGGCGAACGGCTTGACGACAAGGAGAAACACTGGAAAATCTCCGAAAACGATTACACGGAACGGGATTTCTGGGATGACTACATGGATGCGTTCAATCTTGCCCTCAACCGCTGTTCCACCAAACATGCTCCCTGGTTTGTGATTCCTTCGGACCATAAAAGTTTCCGCAATCTTGCGGTTTCCGAAATTCTCGTGGAAACGATGGAACGGATGGCTCCGAAACTTCCGGACGCGGCTATCGATGTTGCTCATATCCGGAAGCTCTACTATCAGAATGCCGGAGATAAAAAATCCGGGAAGAAAAAGAAATGATTTTTCCGACTGCTGACGGTGTGTCCCGTGTCAACGGCCCGGCGCGGGTCCTTTTCCCGCCGCCGGGCGCCTTGTGATCCGATAGGGAACGGAAACGTCGCGCACGCCGCTTCTGCCTTCCATCAGCTCTTTCAGGAGGCGAATTCCTTCTTCGGCGAGTCTGTCGAAATCCTGTTTGACGGACAAACCGTTCAAGTTCAGTTCCTCTGTAATTCCCGGTACGTCCCAGCAGATGAGTTCCAGCTCTTCCGGAATCCGTCTGCCGGCATGCTTCAGAAACGCATACAGTTCCAGATTCGCCATTTCAAACGGACAGACCAGCGCGGTGATGCCTTCCCCAAGAAGTTCGGCAATTTCTTTTTTCGTCCGGACGGAGAAGGCGGAAAGCGAAGCGTTTTCCGCAAACTCCAGAAAGAACTTCCTGCGACGGAAATGATTCAGATTTTTTACAGAGAGACGGTCGCAGTAGGCAATCTTACGGTGCCCCTGTTCCTGCAAATACCTTACGATTTCCTTCATGGCATGGCGATCGTCGGAGCAGACCGAATAAATCCGGTCCGTATGATAACTGAAATCGTTGATGCAGACCAGTGGAATCATGTTCAGTTCGGACCATTTCTTCGCGATTTCTCCCGAGTAGCAGAGCGAGAAAGCCCCGTCGATATGTTTTTCGTTGAGCGGACGGATATGGTTTTCCGGAATCAGTTCGAAGGAAAAACCTTCCCGGTCGAGCGCGCGGGAAAGAGCGCATAGCATCCGCGTGTTGTAATAGCAGACTTCTTCCTGAAAGGCTGGAATGAGGACAGCAATCACATTTCCGCGCCGTCTGGTATATCCGAGTTCCCGTGCCGCCTTCAGGATCCGGTCGCGCGTTTCCGCCGCGACGCAGCTTTCATCAGCGAGTGCGCGTGAGACAGTGCAATGGGCGCATCCGGCAGCCCGTGCAATCTCCCGTACGGTAACTTTTTTTTTCTTCATCCGCGATTTCCCGATGCTGTTAGATTCAAAGCCGGTTCATTTTGTTTCATAGAAACTTCTTGCTTCCCTCTGAAAGAGGCAATATACTATGGAAAAGATGCTTTTTCAAAACTGGAAGGAAGACGCAAGATGAATCTTTTTCACTCCAACAGCTTTTTCATCGGATGCAACTACTGGGCGTCGCATGCCGGAATGTATATGTGGCGCAACTGGGATGCGGAAACGGTCCGGAAAGATCTCGAAACTCTGAGCCGATACGGCATGACCGTTCTGCGCGTTTTTCCCCTCTGGCCCGATTTCCAGCCGATCCGTCGATTGTACGGCGGGGGAGGATGCCGGCAGGGGATCGGGAATGACCGGCTCTTTTCCAGCGCGGAGGAGCGCCGGGGCGGAGTGGATCCCGTTATGCTGGAACGCTTCCGTTTCCTCTGCGATACCGCCGACGCATGCGGTCTGAAACTGATTGTCGGATTGCTGACCGGATGGATGAGCGGGCGATTGTTTGTTCCTCCCGCATTTGAGGAACGGAATGTCCTGAGCGATCCGGAAGCCCTCAAATGGGAGATTCGTTTCGTCCGGCGTTTCGTGAGGGAATTCCGGGACCATCCCGCGATCTGCGCCTGGGATCTGGGGAACGAATGCAACTGCATGGCCGGTGTTTCGGGACCGGACGAGGCATGGGGATGGCTGAATGCAATCTCCTCCGCCATCCGTCTGGAAGATCTTTCCCATCCGGTTGTTTCCGGAATGCACAGCATCAGCACGAACAGCCGGGACAACTGGAATCTTTACGATCAGGGAGAACTCCTGGATGTTCTGACGACTCATCCTTATCCGCTGTTTACTCCGGAATGCGACCGGGAACCGTTCAATACGATCCGCAATGAGCTGCATTCTTCGGGAGAATCCCTTCTGTATCAGGGAATTTCCGGAAAACCCTGTTTCCCGGAGGAGGCCGGATCGCTTGGCCCGATGATTTGTTCGGATGAACGGGCGGCGGCGAGCCTGCGCTGTTCGCTCTTTTCCTGCTGGGCGAATCATCTGCACGGATTCCTCTGGTGGTGTGCGTTCGACCAGATGCATCTGCCCTTTGCCCCGTATGACTGGACGGCGGTGGAACGGGAGCTCGGATTGTTCCATGAAACTCGTGAATCGAAGGAAACGGCCCGAGTCATGCAGGAGTTCGCCCTTTTCCTGAAAGATTTTCCCTATCCGCTTCCGGAGCGGAAAATCGACGCGGTCTGCCTTGTGCCCCGGACAAAAAAGAGTTTTCCGGAAGCGTTCGGCGCCTATCTGCTGGCGAAGCAGGCGGGTTTTGAGCTTCGGTTTTCAGGAGCGGAGGAAGAGCTTCCGGAGTCGAACTTCTATCTTCTGCCTTCGGTATCGGACCTGACATGGCTGAGCCGCCATGCATGGCTGTCTCTTCTGGAAAAAGTGAAAGAAGGCGCTGTGGTGATGGTATCGCTTCACGGCAGCGGGATGCTGTCGCCCTTCCGGGAGGTGTTCGGCGTTCAGGTGGATGCCCGCTGGAGGGAGGCAAACCGGATCAGCTTCCATCTGAAGGATGCGCCCGGGCGTGAGATGACGGCAGCTCCGGATTACTGTTCCCGGCTGATTGCGGAACGTGCCGAGGTCCTTGCGGCGGATTCCGACGGCATGCCGGTAATGACCTGTGCCACCTGCGGCAAAGGACGCGCGGTTCTGCTGAATCTTCCGCTTGAACTTCTGGCAATGACGGAACCTTCCGGTTGTTTTTACGGGAAGAACCGGAATCCCTTCCATCTGCTGTACCGGAAAGGTGCGGAGATCGCCGGAGTCCGCCACAACGTATTCTGTCCGGAACCGGGAGTCGGGGTTACGGAACATCCTCTGGACCCGAATCATATCCTTGCTGTTCTGATCAATTACGATCCGGAGCCGGTGGAATGCCGTCTTTCCTTGACAGGCAAACTGGAACGCGTCTGGCGCGGAACATTTATCAATGACTCTCTTCGAATCGGTGCAAATGATTGCGCGATTCTGCTTTTGGCAACCGATGTCTGAATTCTCCGGCGAGGCAGAAGAGCGGCGGAGTCCTGAAAGGGCCGGCTCGTGGGATGCTTCGTTCCCGCTGAGAGGCCGGGCGCCTGGGAGCGTCGAGCCGCTTCTTCAGGGAATGAGTTTGAAGAGCCGCTCCGCTTCCTCGCTGCTGATTCCCGAGTGTCTCTGAAAGCTGGCTCCCGTGGATGGAGAGGTCCAGTCGTAGAGGGTAAAAAAGTCTCCCCAGGCGATTTCATTGAGGTCCATATTTCTCAGACGGGCATCGGTTTTCAGGAATACCTGTCGATAGGCCGCCGCTTTTGAAAAGTTTTTGTTCTTGTATTCATAATTCCCGAGGAACCGCATTGCCGGAATGGACCCTGCGGCGCCTGCTTTGTTCCATGCGGCGATGGCCTCGGGCGAATTGGGACGTTTCCTCTGGAGATATTGAGCCCGGAGTTCCAGAACGATCATGGCGTTCTGATCCGGAATGAGATTGAGGAAGGCGATAGCTTTTTCCGGATTCCCCTGTTCGAGACTGACCTCTGCGGCCTTGATGGCGGAATATGGATTCTGTTTGGCCGAGACTTCAAGATATTCCCTGCTTTTGAATTGATTGAAGAGAAAGATATTTTTCATCGTCCACGGAGCCGCAACGAAATATTGCGCTTCGGGAATTCCCTTTTCCGCAGCGGTTTCGAGCGAGTTCAACGCTTTTTGAAGCTGATTTTTCGTGGATACGGAAATCGGATTTTTCAAAGAATCCGCAAAATAGAGAGAGCGTTCAGGCGAGAAGAAGCGGAATGATCCGACAGGTTCCTGTTCATACAGAAAATCCTGAATGAAAGCAATCCCATAGAGAAAATGTTCCTCCGGCGTGGATGGATTCAGCGATTTCAGCGAAGCAATTTCTCCGTCCCGGATTTCCCCGTAATATTTGCTTTGCGGATTTCTGATCCCGTAGAGTATTGCATGAACGAAAGGAATCGAACGGGCGTTCCAGAGTTCGTTTGTGGAGAGCATGGAAGCCCGGAAGCCGGGCGAGCGCATCTTCATCCGGATATTTTCCAGTGAACAGAAAGGATCCCCCAGTGCGGCCCCCTGCTGAAAAAGAGTTTGAGCTTCTTTCTGTGTATTCCGGCTGTAAGTCGCCCGCAGATAGATCGCCGGGGTGAATTCCTGTTTGCACAGGGCATCCAGAACTTGAAGAGCTTGCCGTTCGAAGACTTTTCTGTAAGAGAGTCTTTTCAGCAAAGTATGAAATTCAACTTTCGGATTGCCGGAAATGGTGTATGACAACGAGTTCAGTTTTCCGGGCGGATAATAAGGATCATCCATATCTTCAATTTTTTCTTTTTTCAGAATGCGGATCGTACTGCCTGTAGAGTTGTTTAATTCGTTTTTTCCGGTCTGAAGGAATCTTTTGTGGAGAATGGCCTTCCGCATTGTGAGAGCTCCGGGGACTTCAAGATCCATTGCATCCTTGAAATAGGATTCCGCCCTGTTGAGATCGATTTCGCATCCGATTCCCCGATAGTAAGCGCATCCTGCCTGAAAGAGAGCAAGAGCATGGTCCTTATTGGCGAGCAGGCGCATTTCCTTGAGTCCTTTGGCCCAGTTCTGATCTTTGCCGTAGAGTTTGTTCATGGCTTCCGCATAGTCGAAGTCTGGGTTGGAGCCCCAGCGGCGCCGGCTTTTCCGGTCGTTTTTATACAGATGATATGGATAAGGCTGCATTGTCAGGGGAGGCAGGGTTTTCAATTCGTTTTCCTCCATGAAGCGGACCGTCGGCGCGGCGATTTCCAGCACGGCGTCGGAAGCCGTCGCCAGAGCGATGGAGACAATGGGGTGCCTGGAAAAGTTCAGTTTGGAATCCGGCAGGACAATTTTTTTGAGACCGGCATAATTGATCGCGACCAGATCAAGGTTTTTCCGTTCCATGACGATTCTGCACGGTGTAAGGGAATACATCGGATATCGCCTTGAATTCAGACGGGGAACCAGCAGGAAATTGGAAACGTATTTGTATTCCTTTTTATAAAGCTGATAAGGATCAAGACGCGAGTTGATCGACAGCGGATTGCGGGTGATTCCTTCAATATGCGGGAAGACAAAGCTGATGGAGCCGAGGTCGGTGAGGTTTTCATAATGACTGGAGGCAAGCAGGACCAGGGACTCCAGCCCGTTGTGCCGGAGCTCTTCCACTTTTTTCTTCTGCTTCTGGACTGGAAAAGCCCGGATGGAGAAGTCAACGACAACATAGGGTTCTTTTCTTTCCTCCCGTTCTCTGTTATTATCGTGGAGGACCAGTGTCAGTGTATGGAATCCCTCGTCGACCTTTTTTCTGGTCAGGATGGGATCCTTCCACTGCATTTTCAGAGAGGCTCCCTCTCGTGTTTCCGGGTTGAAGAGTCCGGTCGCGGAAATCTGATACACCTTGCCGACCGGTGTTTCATACAGTACTTTTACATTGCCGGAAGGTTCCCAGCTGTAAGGCTTTTTTTTCCGGATTACAGCCCCGCGGGAGTCCGGCAGCAGCAGGAGAAGAGCCAGCATGAAAAAAAATGTTTTCCGCATTGTTGTTCCCTGTTGTCGATTTTTTGTATTTCATTCTGCGCTTTTTACAGACAATATACGTTGTCTGTTTTTCCTTTGCAAACGATTTTGATTTTTTTTCCGGGTTCTCCGGAAAAAAACGGAAGGAAAACGGATGTCGGACTTGGATAACGGAGGAACGGAAGTGTTTTGACTGGATTCGAAGGATAGAATGTCAATTAATTTAAAAACCGATTTGAAAAACGTCTGTTAAGAATTATAATAGCAACGGAAGGGCAGACGCTGACCGGCGGCTGTATGAGATCAATGGATTGAAAACCGGATAACCGAAGGAGGTAAACCATGCGAATTATAACTATTGCACGCGAAATGGGGGCGATTGACTCCGCTCAGGAATCGGCTCTGTGCCGGGCTGTCGGCCTGCGGGCGGTGCATCGGGATACGCTGGAGGAACGATTCCGGATCCTGGGTACCGATCCTGAACACATCGAGCGCTTTGATGAGCGGAAACCGAAGCTGATGGATTCATTTCTGGGACGCCCCAATGTCTATTGGGAAACCCTTCAGACTGCGATTCTGCAGGAGGCTTTGCAAGGCAATGTGGCGATCGTCGGGCGGGGAGCCAATTTCCTTCTGGGTGGAATCATCGATTGTTTCCGTCTGCGTTTCATAGCTCCTCCGGAGGTCCGTGCGGAACGGGTCGCCCGTCAGTTGAACTGTTCCGAGGCGCAGGCGATGGACTGCATCCGGAAAAGCGATCGGGAAAGGGTCGGCTTCTGTTACTATTTTTACGGGGAAAAATGGCAGGATGCCAATGCTTACGACCTGACTGTCAATACGGAAAAAATCTCCATTTCCGCTTTGGAGGAGATCATTCCGAAGTTCATTGCCCTGAAAGATGTTTCTCCGCAGGAGGAGGCAAAGCTTCGCGACAGCGTCCTTCAGCAGTTTATCCGTTATACTCTGCTGGTGACCGAAAAAATGGAATTCCCCTTCCTCGACATCAAATCCGAAGATGGGAATGTCACCGTCCATGGCGCGGTTCTTTCTCAGGAGGCGCATGATAAAATCGAAGCGGTCGTCAAGAAGATTGATGGCGTCCGTTCCTTTAAAAACCAGCTCCGCCTGATGCAGAACAACATCCCGCTGGAAATTTGACGCTTCTCCTCTTTCCTCATTCCAGATTCTGACGGAGAATGCGGGACAGGCGGGAATTTTCCCGCCTGTTTTTCTGATTTCAGAAAGCGGGATCTCCTTCTTCTTTCTTTATACCGCAATATTTTTCATGAAAATTATTAAGAAAATTTTCAAACAATGCTTGATTTTTCCCGGAACTGCGCAACATTATCCTCTGATGAAGAGAAGATGGAAAAGTATTTTTTCTGGAAAAGGAGGAGAAAAGCATGAAAGTCGATGTTGGCTATCAGGTTCGGAATGGAGGCTGGCGATCTGTCGGAGTTCTTGAACCGGGGAAGGGTGTGCGTTTTTGCAATGCGGAGCTGGAGCTTTCCGCATCGTGTGTGCCGGAAAGTGAAAATTCCGCCGCTTATGAACTGGAGTTCCGCTGCGTGTATCCGACGCGGATTCGTCTGCTGGCGGAGTTGGATGGGGAGAATCCCTGGCATCTGATTCCGTGCTGCATTCATGGGGACAACAATCTTCACCATGCGCGTCCGGATCAGTATCCGAATCTGACGCGGGAGTATCCTGAAGCGGAATATTCTTCGCCGCTCTGGGAGTTCCGTGCCGACCGTGCAAGTCATCCGGTTTCGATTCTGACGACGGAATGTGCCGCGGGGGCCGTCTCGATAGCCCCGTATTCCTACGATCTTGACGGGCAGTTCATCCGCAACGGTGTTTTTGCGGAACTGCCGAACCGTTTCGGCGTTACGTTCGGCTATGCGAATCTGCCGTTCACTTTTGTCAACAAGCGCTGCGACTCCAGCAGCGGGATCTCCAAATCCACGTCGAATCCGCTGTGCGGCGGACGCGTCGCAGGAAAACTCTTCCATTATCCGGAAGGCGGACGCGGAGCTGTAAAAAAGATCATTGAGAACCTCTACCGGAGCAGCCGGGAGTGTCCGCATTTCAAACATTCGTTTCGTGAGGCGGCACGGGCGGTCCTGGATGCCTTTGTCCGCTGCAACTATTCCGCCGAGTTCAATCATTATACCCTTGTATATCAATAATCCATCATCATCATACATTTCACCATATCCA
>CALXMJ010000381.1 GCA_944389445.1 uncultured Victivallales bacterium
GCCCAGGGGAGAACCGTCGGAATAGATTTCATAGGCTGCGCCGGGTGCATAGAATGCGGCGCTGACGCCGTTCATCAGCCACCAGCGGTAGAGGGAGATTCCGTTATAGTTGTATTTTCCTTCGAGCACGTCGGTCGTGAAGGAGTGCAGGAGACCCACCCGGCGGGAAACGAAATCGCTTTCCCGCGCTTCGTTGACCAGACGTTTCGCGTGCGGATTGGCAAACGCCAGATTCATGAAGATGCTGTCGTCGAGGGTCGGGAAGACGTAGTTGAAATGTTCCAGGCCGAGCACGCATGCCTGGAAAATGTCCCAGTGAGAGCGGGCAGTCAGCTTTTCCCGATCGGAGAATCCGGGGCGGCCCAGAGTGACCGCGCTGATGTCTTCGACGCGCAGAGGACGTTTATAGCGCTGCTTTGCCACAAAACGACGGATGATTTCCGCTCCGTTGAGTCCCTGGTCTCCGTAGAAGGCGTTCTGATCGACGAGCGCCTGATAATTGGCGTCGGCGAGTCCCACGCCGCCGGAGGCGTTCATGCCGCAGATCATGCGCCGGCGGTCATATTTCCGGACGATTCCCATCATTTCCTGCCGGAGAGAGAGCGGGCCGCTGTGCTGGAATTCCAGATAGTCCACCCAGACGGGGCGTGTATCCGGGACAATGGATGCCTCCGCGTATTTTTTCTCCGCGGAACGTTTTTCCCATAGCGGGCGCGGGGGCATGATCTCCTTCCAGTCTTTGTATTGAGTTCCATATTTTCTGTTGAGCGCCTCCAGGGTGCGGTATCTGCTTTTCAGGGAGTTTCTGTAAGCGTCGAGAGCATCCGGATGATAATCGAAAATGCCGTGGGCATCGTGATCCACCATGCCATAGGGATGCAGATGCCAGCCGATGACCGCGGGCGAGTTGATGTAGCGTTTGACCAGAGCGGTCATGGCGCGGCGGGCATGGAGACGGTATTTTTTCGAATAGGGGCTGAAGCAGTTGGACCAGCCCGTCCCGGACTTGCCGTTCCGGTCCCGCTGGATTTCGTCTTTAAGGAACTGCTGGCTGGCGTCGCCGAAATCCCAGACCCAGACGCCGAGAGTGACATCCAGTCCGTTCCGTTCCGCCGCCCGGACGATGTAGTCAAAGTAGGCCAGATGATAGACTCCCGGCATCGGCTCGAAATCGTGATAGGAAAGAGCGCAGTAGACTTCGGTTGCCCCGGCACGTTTCAGGTCGCGGAAAATGCGGTCTCCGGGAATTTTTCCTCCGCCTGCCATTCCCTGCGTGACATCCGCGCCCCAGATCGTTCCTTTCTCCCGGATTCGTTCCTGCCAGCTTTTTACCGGCAGGCCGGGTTTGTCCAGCGGAGTGACCTTTGCGTGTTCGAACATCTGTTTGTCGCGCATGCCGAAGGCGAGACGTTTGATGTCGTAGGGCATTTTTGTTTCCGCATCGCGGAGGAAGAGGGAGGCGCGGTAGGGACCCTGTTCCTTTCCGTTGAAGTCAAATGCCAGTGTCTGTTTTTCTCCCGGTGCAAGGGTCAGTTTCCGGGTGACCGGCAGCGACGCTGCCTTCATCCCGAAATAGGAGTGAAAAACCATGACGGCATCCAGTTCTTTCGTTTGAGCGGATTTGTTTTTGACTTCCGCCTGAATGACTCCTTTGCCGGGTAGATCGAATGTGTTGAACGGTGCATTCGTGAAGAGTTTCAGAGAGAGATCGGAAAAGGTGTTGTTCCGGTCCGGCAGTGTTCCTTCGATCCGCCAGTTCCCGAGCTTCAGAACTTCATGATCGTAATCGCGCGTTTTGAGAATCCGGATTCGCAGGGCGCGAGCCTTGAGCGCAGGAGAAAAGGTCAGGTCGATTTTTTTTTCTTCCCCGCGCTCTGTTTTGACGGTCGGAAAGACAAGAGCGCTTTTTTTCCATGAGGTTCCGTCAAAGTATTCGAGAGCGGCGTCTGCGATTCGGTCGGAATACTGTTCGCAGCGGAGGGCGGAAATCTGCGGCAGCCCTTTCCCTTCGAACCAGAGTTCAACGGCTTCTCCCGGGGTGAACGGAGTACTCTCCTGCCAGGGAATTCCTCCGGTCGCAAGAAGACCGGGAACATCATTTCCTTTGTTGATGGAAATGTCGTGCACGATGATGCGGGCGGAGGATGAGATATTTTCCGCCTGCAGCGCGGCGGAAAGCAGCATCAGAAAGAGAAATTTTCGTTTCATGGGCCTGTTCCTTTTTGAAATGGTTCTGTTTTTCATTATACATACAGGTCCGGTTATGAGCAAGAGTGAAGACGGAAAAAAAAGGATTTTCTGTGCCGGACTTGTTTTCGGGGAAGGAATTTCTTACATTCCGGTGGCATTGTCTCCATCCGGAAACCACATGACGGAACCGCTGACGGTGGGCAGAGGTTTGTTCCTGTTTGCGACATGTCCGTCGAAAAACAGGAGATTGATGCTGCCCGGAATGTTTCCGGGATGATCCATCCGGAGGTAGGTCGGATATTCATAGAGGAAATGGCATTTGGTGCTTTCCGCCAGATAGATCAGCTTGGTCGGCTGTTTGACATGACGGAGGGTGTATTGTTTGCTCCATGGATCGGAAAGCGGTTTCATTTCCTCGTTCCAGCGGGTGCAGATTCGCATATTCAGTCCGTAGGAGTAGCTGTTGTTTTCGTTGTAGTCGCATTTGGTGCTTTCGTAGCCGTCCACGACGGCTGTGGTGGTTTTTGCCGGACAGGTCAGAATCCGGTATTTTCTGGAACCGCCCGGCAGTTCCAGGAAACGCGGCTGTCCTTCGAGAAGTCCGCTTTGCAGCAGAACCGTTGTCCAGCTTCCCGCGGTGGCGGAACCGACCGTGATGATTCTGTCACCGTAGAGATCGGAATAGGCGTTCAGAAGAAGGAAAACCTGTTTTTCGTTGTTGATGCAGGAGATCTTATGGGCGGTTCTGCGGGCGGAATGCAGCGCCGGAAGCAGAAGTCCCGCTAGGATGGCAATGATGGCAATTACGATGAGGAGTTCGATCAGTGTAAAATCAATACGATGCGGAAAAACTCCCGGATGATATGCCGTAGAAGCGGAAAAGGCAGGCCTTTGCCGCGGAGTCTCTGATTTCATTCTTTTCAGCTCCTTTCCTCAATCAGTTTTCCGAATGGAGATTTTTTTTGAATTGTTTTCTATTGTTTTCCTTCTCATTATACAACATGGCACTGTTTTTGTCAAGAGGTTTTTTTCGAAAAGATCTGAAAAAATGAAAGATAAATTTTTCGATTTTACTCTTGACAAATGAGTTCGCCTGATTTAAAATATATGGAAATGAATAGGAAATAATAACTGGAATCCGGAGAGTTTGAGAACATGTCTTCTGATCAGAGAATGGAATGGTGGCGGAATGCCAGAATCGGAATGTTTATCCACTGGGGGCCTTATGCCGCGTTGAAAGGGGACTGCCGCGGATACAGGATTCCGTTTCCAGCGGAGTGGTCGCGCCATGCGCTGCGGATTCCGGACGGGGAATACCATGCTCTGGCGGAGCACTGGAATCCCTCCCGTTTCAATGCCGATTCCTGGGTGGCGCTTGCGAGGGAGGCCGGCATGAAATATCTTGTATTTACTGCGAAGCATCACGACGGCTTCAATATGTTTGATGCGGCGAATTCCCGGTTCAAGATCACAAACACCCCGTTCGGACGGGATGTCTGCGCGGAGCTTTCCGCTGCGTGCGATCGCGGGGGGGTGCGTTTCGGGCTCTATTATTCCCCGCGCGACTGGGATCATCCGGACTATCCGCAGAAGTATGTCCGTCGTTCCGAGCCGGGAAAACGGTACGGAGGCTGGTATTCCTGCGGAGAGAATCCGGAAGGAGAATGCGGATGCTGGGGCTGCAAGGCGGGACTTCCTCTGGAATCCACCCATCTGGATGGGCATTATACGCGTTATGTCCGTTATCTTTACGAGCATGTGATGCAGCTGATCCGGTCGTATCCGAATCTTTCCATCCTGTGGTTCGACGGGCAGGACCATTCGCCGGAGGAGGCTCGGACGGATGAACTCCTTGCCGCGATCCGTGCGGCGAATCCTGCAATCATCGTCAACGATCGGATCGGATACACCGGATACAAAGCGGATTTCGGGGTGGCGGAGCAGTTCGTGCCGGAAACCGGACAGGTCCGCGACTGGGAAACCTGCATGACGATCCCCCGCTGGTCGTGGGGATACGATCCCGATGCGGATACGGCGCACACTCCCGGAGACATCATCCGCAAAATGGTGGACGCCGTTTCCAAAGGCGGTAATTTCCTGCTGAATGTATCTCCGGATGATCTTGGAGAGATTCCGGTTTATCAGCGGGAACGTCTTTCCGAACTCGGACGCTGGCTCCGCCGCTTCGGCGATGCCGTTTACGGGACTGAACGTGCAGGAATTGACATGGAACGTTCCGATATCCGTTTTACCAGAAAAGGCGAAACCCTCTATCTGATTCAGCTTGAGCATCCCGGACGCGATCTGAGAATTCCGGGAATGGAGCTTCCGGAGGGATCGGAAATTATTCTGGCGGACGGTTCCCGTCCGGTCCGCTGGGAGAATTCGCCGGAAGGTCTGCATCTCCGGATCGGGGAACTTCCTCTTGCTCTCTGGAAATCGGAAGAGGCTCTTGCGTATAAAATAGAGAGAAAATCTTGAAAAATCGCCGGAGAAGCTGATCCTCTCCGGAAACAGAGGAGTTTGTCATGACGGATTCGGAAACGCCCAGTCCGGTATATCATCAGATCGCCGATTATTTTGAGGAGCAGATTGAAAACGGAACCCTGAAAGAGAGCGACCGTCTTCCTTCGACTCTGGAATTGACGCGGCTGTTTAAAGCAAGTTCCAAAACCATTCAGCAGAGTCTGGCGCTGCTCTCGGAACGGGGGTTGATCGAGCGTTCGCCGAAGCGCGGAACCTTTGTTCGCCGCGGACTCGGAGTGCGGACGCTCGGAATCGTGTTCGGCCGCGGACTGTTTTATCATCCGGAACATCTCCATCAGCGCTATATTCTGGAACAGGTCTTGCGGCAGGCGATCGCAACCGGCTGGAAGTACGAGTTGTTTCCCCTGCCGGAAAATGCGGAATACGATGCGGTGTTCCACCGTTTGCAGAAGGCTGTATCCTCGGGTTCCATCCGCGCGGTGATTGAGATGTGCGCTCCGAAATCGGTTGTCGCCTATCTCAGCGGATGTCCCGCTCCTCTTATAGACGCCTCTTACCGGATTGACTGGTACGGTATTGCTGAAATGGGCATTCGCTATCTGCTGGATCACGGCGCGGAGCGGATTGCCGTGTTCGATATTTCCACCGCGCCAGGCTCCGTCGAGAATCGCGCCATGGAAGAGATGAAAGCTCATTTCGTCCGTATTTCCAGAGAAATGCACGTGCGGATTGAACTGCTTACCATTCAAAGGGAGGATGTTTCCCATTCGGAGAAGATCTTCCGGATGGCAAAAAGGGTCCTGTCGCGACGGAATCGTCCGGATTCCGTTCTGATTCTGAAAGATATCCTTCTTCACGACATCCTGTTTTCCATCTATGAGACCGGGCTGCGTGTGCCGGGAGACATCCGCCTCATTTCCCATGTCAACAAGGGGATCCCGCTGTTCACACCATTCCGCCTGACGGCTCTGGAACTGGATCCTTTCCTGATGTCGAAGATGATTATGCGGAATGTAAGTGCCGTGGTCGACGGCGGCAATTTCCGCGAGGATACACTGATTCCCTGTTCTCTCCGTCCCGGAATCAGCTGCGGGGAATCGGAGCGCTGAGCCTCTGTTTACGGGGTACGGGGTTGCCGGGGAAATTCGCCGCGCATGAATTCCGCGAGCGCCTCATGCCAGTCCGGCATCGGGGGGAGTCCTGCAAGACGGAGCATCCGCTTTTCCAGACGCGAGTTTGCCGGACGTGGCGCCGGGCGTGGAAATTCCTGCGTGGTGCATGGGAGAACTTTCTGGGGTTTGCCCGCAAGACGGAAGATTTCCTGCGCAAATTCGAACCATGTTGCTTCGCCTTCGCATGTCATGTGGAACGTGCCGACCAGTTCCGGACGGGACAAAAGGTTTTTCAACTGAATGGCGACCGCGCGTGTTGAGGTCGGATTGCCGTGCTGGTCTGCGACGACTTTCAATTCCGGGCGTGTTCCGTCCGCCAGTTTCATCATGGCATGAACGAAACTCGGGCCTCCGGCTCCGTAAAGCCATGAAACCCGGCAGATCACATGATTCGGACAGTGTCGGCGGATCATTTCCTCTCCGGCAAATTTGGATTGTCCGTAAACGGTGGCTCCGCCGGTTGCGATATCGAACTCATGATATGGCCTGTCCAGAGCGCCGTCAAAGACATAGTCGGTTGAGATGGCGATCAGGCGGACTCCCTGCCTGTGACAGGCGGATGCGACGTTGGCGGAGCCGAACGCATTGAGCCGATAGGCAAGATCCTTTTCGGTTTCGCACTTGTCTACGGCGGTCATCGCCGCACAGTGAATGACGGCTTCCGCTCCGGATTTCGCGAGAAAACGGTTGAATCCTGCGGCGTCGGTGATATCCGCTTCCGGGAGATCGGCAACGATGATTTCATGTTCGGAAAGAACATCGCAGAGGGTCCGTCCGAGCATTCCTTTTCCGCCTGTGATAAGCAGTTTCATTGAGCGGATTCCTTCCATGGTTCAATTTCGGCAAGCCGGGGATGGCGGGTGTCTTTCGGCGAAAGAATCCATCGGTCCGGCTTGATGCGCCAGTCGATGCCGAGCGCCGGATCGTCAAACGCGATACCGCGTTCATGGGACGGCATATAGCGGTTGTCGCATTTATAGGCGAAGAGCGCTTCTTCGCTCAGAACGGCGAATCCGTGAGCGAACCCCCGCGGAATGAAGAGCTGGCGTTTGTTCTCTCCCGAGAGCTCGACTGCCACATGCTTTCCAAAGGTCGGTGACCCGCAGCGGATGTCCACCGCTATGTCGAGGACCTTGCCCGAGATCACGCGCACCAGTTTCGCCTGTGTCCATGGCGGAGCCTGATAATGCAGGCCGCGAAGAACCCCGAAACGGGATTTCGATTCGTTGTCCTGCAGAAAGGTACAGCCGATTCCGATTGCTTGACAGGCATCCCGGTTCCAGGATTCAAAGAAATATCCGCGTTCATCTCCGAATACTTTTGGTTCCAGAAGAATCACTCCCGGAATTGCAGTTTGAATGACATTCACTCGCCGATCATCCCCATTAAATAGTTTCCATAATCTGTTTTTAAAAGATCAACGCAGTTTTCCCGTATCTGTTCTTTGGTCATCCAGCCGTTGTCGTAGGCGATTTCCTCGAGGCAGGCGACCTGAAGCCCCTGCCGTGTCTCGATGGTCCGGATGAAATTGGCCGCATCAAGCATGGAGTCGTGTGTGCCTGTGTCGAGCCATGCATAGCCGCGTCCGAGCCGTTCCACATGAAGAATCCCTCGTTTCAGGTATTCGTTGTTGACGGATGTGATTTCCAGCTCTCCGCGCTCCGATGGCCGGATGTTTTTTGCAATCCGGACAACTTCATTGTCGTAGAAATAGAGACCTGTGACCGCATAATGGGATTTCGGATGTTTCGGTTTTTCTTCAATGGAAAGCGCCTTGAAATTGCGGTCGAATTCGACAACGCCGAAGCGTTCGGGATCGCTGACATAGTATCCGAATACGGTTGCTCCCGTTTTGCGCGCTGCCGCGTTGCGGACAATGGAACCGAGATTTGCTCCATAGAAAATGTTGTCGCCCAGAACCAGGGAGACGGAATCGGTTCCGATAAAGGTTTCCCCGATCAGAAACGCCTGAGCGAGCCCTTCCGGTTTCGGCTGGACTTCATAAGAGAAATGGACCCCGAAACGGGAGCCGTTGCCGAGAAGACGTTGAAAACTGTTCTGGTCCTCCGGGGTCGTGATAATCAGAATGTCCCGGATTCCCGCCAGCAGCAGGACGCTGATCGGATAATAAATCATCGGCTTGTCGTAAATAGCCAGAAGCTGTTTGGAAACGCCGCGGGTGATGGGATGCAAACGCGTTCCTGCGCCGCCCGCCAGAACGATGCCTTTCATCTGGAACCTCCTTTGCCGAGACGTTCCCCGGCGTATTTTTTTTCCCGAATCGGCCGCCACCACCAGTCGTTGTCCAGATACCATTGAACGGTTTTGCGGATGCCGGAATCAAAATTTTCCTCCGGTTTCCATCCAAGAGTCGCACAGAGTTTTTGCGGGTCGATTGCATAACGGCGGTCGTGTCCGGGACGATCCTGCACGAAAACAATCTGATCTTCGTACCTGCCGGACTCTTTCGGGCGGAGCTCATCCAGAATCCGGCAGATGGTCCGGACTACTTCCAGATTGGTCCGTTCGTTGTGACCGCCGATATTGTAGGTTTCTCCCGGAACTCCTTTCCGATTGATGAGCCAGAGCGCTTTTGCATGGTCTTCGACGAACAGCCAGTCCCGGATATTATCTCCACTGCCGTAAATCGGGAGCGGTTTGCCTTCCAGAGCGTTGAGCGTGACAAGCGGAATCAGCTTTTCCGGAAAATGATAGGGCCCGTAGTTGTTGGAGCAGTTCGAAATCAGAACAGGCAGTCCGAACGTGTGATGCCATGCGCGGACCAGATGATCGCTGGATGCCTTGCTGGCGGAATAGGGCGATTTCGGATCATAAGGAGTCTGTTCCGTGAAGTATCCGTCTCTGCCGAGACTGCCGTAAACTTCATCGGTTGAAATATGCTGGAAACGGAAGTCCGCTTTCCGGTCATCGGGCAGAGTACGCCAGTAGTCCAGCGAGCATTGAAGCAGATTCGCGGTCCCGGCTACATTGGTGCGGATAAAACAGAGGGGATCGTCGATGGAGCGGTCCACATGGCTTTCCGCCGCCAGATGCATGACCGCATCCGGCTGGTATTCTGCAAAGAGTTTAGCGACCCCTTCCGCATCGCAGATATCGAGTCTTGCAAAATGATAGAGCGGAGATGACGCCACCTCTTTCAGGCTTTCCAGATTTCCCGCATAGGTCAGTTTGTCAAGATTGACTACTTCCGCCAGACGATTAGCAACAAGATACCGGATCAGAGCCGATCCGATGAATCCGGCACCTCCGGTGACAATCACTTTTTTCACGCGATTTCCCTCCTGATTGCAAAGCAGACATATTTCCTATGGAGAAAAGTCCGTTCTTTCCTGAACATAGTATAGTGCGAATATAGCACGAAAAAACAGTTTTCCCAATCGGCAATCCTGATTTTTGGAAAAAAGAGAGTTGATTGGAAAAATGGATCAGATCAGTTTTTCCTGAGCGGCGGCACGGGTCATCCCCTGAATTTCCACGATTTTGTTTCTGGAAGTCGTTCCGGAAACAATGGAGACCGCAGTTCTGGGGCATTTGAATTTTTCTGCGAAAAACGAACAGAGCGCAGCATTGGCTTTTCCTTCCACCGGAGGGGCAGTCAGGGCGATTTTCAAAGCATTTCCAAGCAGACCCGCGACGGCATTGCGGGATGCTCTCGGCTGCACCCGGCAGGTAATGCGGATGCAGCCGTTGTGTTCGCTTACGGCGGACTCCAGTTCTTTGGCGGAAACGCCGGTCATCGGATTATTCCGGTTTCTGATTGCCATCGGGAGCGGCGCCCGGCGTATGAAGCGCCTCGTCCAGGACATCGTTGTCTTTGGTTTCGCGCGGAGGCATCCCGAGGAGTTCGCGGATTTCCGCGGCATCGAGCGTTTCGCGTTCGAGAAGGGCGTGAGCGAGTTTATCCAGTTCGTCGCGGTGTTCCGTGAGAATTTTAGTCGCGGTGGCTTTCGCTTCCATGACGATGCGTTTGATTTCGAGATCGATTTCCCTTGCGGTTTCCTCGCTGAACGATTCATTCCGCGTGATATCTCTGCCGAGGTAGATGTGATCGGCTCGCTCTCCGTACTGAACCGTGCCGAGTTTTTCGCTCATGCCGAAAGCGCAGACCATGGCTTTGGCAACTTTGGTTGCGTGTTCGATGTCGGCGGAGGCTCCGCTGGTGACATCGCCGATGACCAGTTCCTCCGCGACACGGCCTCCCATATCCTGAACCATGGAATCAATCATTTCAAGACGGCTCTGGGAATAACGGTCTTCGTCAGGCATCATCATGGTGGCGCCGAGATACGCCTGTCCGCGGGGAATGATCGTGACTTTGTGGAGTCCCATTGCATTTTTGCAGTGCAGATTGACGATGGCGTGTCCGGCCTCGTGCCATGCGGTGAGTTTGCGTTCGCGTTCGGAGATCTTGCGGCTTTTGCGTTCGCGTCCCCAGCGGACCTTGTCGCGAGCTTCTTCAAGGTCGGCCTGAATTGCTGCGCTGCGATTGTTTCTCGCGGCAAGGAGCGCGGCTTCATTGATCAGGTTTGCCAGATCGGCGCCGCTGAATCCCGGCGTGCTTTTGGCGATGGTGTCGAGATTGGCGGAGGGATCCAGCTTGATGTTTTTCGCATGAACATCAAGGATTTTTCTGCGGCCGCGGATATCGGGCAGGTCGATGACGATCTGGCGGTCGAAGCGGCCCGGACGGAGCAGGGCGGGGTCAAGGACATCCGCGCGGTTGGTCGCCGCGAGAACAATGACGCCTTCCTGTGTTTCGAGACCGTCCATTTCCACGAGCATGGCATTCAGAGTTTGTTCGCGTTCATCGTGTCCGCCGCCGATTCCGGTGAATCTGGAGCGTCCGACTGCGTCGATTTCATCAATGAAGATGAGGCATGGCGCATTTTTCCGAGCCTGTTCGAACATGTCCCGGACGCGGCTGGCTCCCACGCCGACGAACATTTCCACGATATCCGAACCGCTGATCGCAAAGAACGGGACATTCGCTTCTCCGGCGACGGCTTTGGCAAGCAGGGTTTTTCCCGTTCCCGGCGGGCCCATGAGAAGGGCTCCTTTCGGGATGCGTCCGCCGAGCATTTTGAATTTCAGCGGATCTTTCAGGTAATCGACGATTTCCTTGGTTTCCTCTTTGGCTTCATCGCATCCGGCGACGTCGTCGAATTTCTTTTTGTTTTCATCAGCGGTGATTATTCTGGCGCGGCTCTTGCCGAACTGCATGGCGCCTTTGCCCGCCATCTTCAGCTGGCGTGAGAAGAGAATGTAGATGAATCCGATGATCAGAAGGCCGATAATCAGATTGACAATCAGATTTTTCCACCAGTTGTCGCGCTGAAGGACTTCGACTTTGACTTTGTCAAGTCCCTTCATGACCGTATCGGTTTTG